>JADFGE010000059.1 GCA_022567855.1 Planctomycetota bacterium
CGGCTCGACGCTGATGCACGAGCACCTATTCGTGGACCTGCGCAAGAACCACCTGCCCCATCTCGAGCTCGTGCCCCAGGAAGGCCGCTCGGAGCCGATAATGACGACCGAGGACTTCCCGGCCACCGAGCTGGCGCTCTGGGAGGCGAAGGTCGGCCTCGGGAATCTGCGCATCGCGCGGGAGATGGGGACCATAGCCGACAACTACGTGCTGGCGGACGAGGGTCTGATCACCGACGAGGTGATGGAGTTCAAGAAGATGGGCGGCGGCACGATAGTCGCCCGCGCCGCCATCTCAGTCCTGCGCTCGCTCACCAGGCTCTTGAAGTCTTTGCCGTCAAAGGCCTGCCCGATCTCTGAGCGGAATAGCATGAACACATCGTCAACGTCGGCGAGATCAGCCGTCTTGAACCCGTTCACGCCCTTGTCACGCAGTGCTTTGGCGGCAAGGAGCCAGAACGTGGCTTTAATCGCGTTGTCGATGTCCGAGTCGCGCTCGATCTTGCGAGCTAGTGTCTCCTCGATGTCACGGAGCGCTCGTACAACGAGGCCGCTCAATTGCGCGCCCTGCTCACGCTCGACGAACGGTAAAAGACCGGCATCTACGAACGAAAGTTGTGTTTGATGGGGGAGACGTCGGAATGTCTTGCCCTCGAACACCGTTTTCGGGCCAAGATCATCTTGGTGCTCGGCAAAGAAACGCTGGAGCTGGGCTGAGTCGATTTTCTCCTGAAGTACCGGAATGCCGGTCGTTTGCTTCCACCACTGCAACGAGCCGTTGTGACACGCTAGCACGACCGGGGTACCTAATGGGCGGATCGCGACCACGTCTGCTTCGGGGCTTTGGCCTGTTTCGATCACAGCTATGCACGCTGATCGACTATCGTGCGGGGTGTCAGCAAATGCTGCCACGGGTACCGTTCCCACACCGAAATCATATGAACGAGCGAGCAGGGCATCGCTATACCCGCAGCGTTCAAGATGCGGAATCAGCGACGAAGGTGTCAGTAGGGTGGGTTGCAAGACGGCGGTTTCCTCCATGAAATCGCCGGAACTGTCGATCACAGCATCGGCGATTCCCTTGATCTTACGGGAATCATGCTGGAGAGGACGTCGGAGACACCACGAGCGATTGGGCGACGGATGGGGTTGTGCCAGCCGTGGCAGTGTGATGGGAATCTTGGAACGGAAACCGTGGTGCGGTGATCGAGCCCCCGGTGTGTTCACCGGGGGCTAAATGGTTGGGCGGCGGACACCGTCCCGAGAGTTGGCCAGCGATGCTACGCTGGTGTGCATGGGCGACCTGCATCCGATCAATCGAACGCTGCTGACGGTTTTGGCGAATCAGATCGTGCGCACTGAGGCGGCGTTCGAGGATTTGCGCGATGACGTTTTCCGAGCTGAGCCGGGCGGTGATTGCAATTCGATTCTCGAAATCGGCCGGCACATGCTTATGTTGCGTCGGTTTCAGATGAAGCTGCTGGGATCGTCGCTGGCGGAGCGCGTGGATGACCCCCAGGGCGTGGAAGGAATCGACGATCTGCTGGCGAAACTCGCATCCGCGGCCGACCTGCTGGGGCAGGCGATCGGCGAACATGATCCGGAGGATTGGTATGCTGCGCCGCCAAAGGATAAGCCTCGGCCCGGCCATTGGCCGGACGATCCGACGATCGAGCGATTCGTTCGTCCCTTCAATGACTTCACGAATCATCTCGGGGCGATTCGCGCGATCCGGCGCACACTTGGGAACCCGATCGAGCGCACGCAATAGGGTGAACGCTCCAGCGGGCTGGGCCGCGGACGCGAATCATTGGTTGATCAGAACGGGAAGCTGAGTCCAGCGTAGACGTAGAGACTGTCCTGGGCGGGATTGGTGTCGAACGTGCGACCGTTGGAGATGTGGTGCCAGCGCACGCCCGTGATCAGGCGCACGTCGTCGCCGACGCCGAAGCTCAATCCCAATCCGGCTTGGGGGGTGAAGTTGAAGCTCGATCCGCCGGCCGGAACGGCGTGACTCGTCTCCATCAAGCCCCCCCCCACGTCGACGAATAGCGACCAATCGTCGTGCGCCAGGATGTGCCGGCGTAGCACCAGGTTCAAGTTGAAGCCGCCTGCGTTCTCGGCGGTCGGCTGATCAAAGTAAAGCCCGTTGAACTCAAAATCGACACTGGTGTCATCAGCGACGAAGTAACTGAAGCTGACCCCGCCGAGCCCGAATCGCTTGTCTGTGTCCTCGAACTCAGCGCCGAAGCCGCCCTGCACGTTCCAGCGCCATGATCCCTGCTCGCCGAACCGAGCCACGAGCGTCGCCAGGTCGGGATCGTCCGCGGGTACGACCTGTTGGGGCGCCTCCGGCGTGACGATGGGCATCGCCTTGAACTCGAGACTCACCGTCTTGGCGATGCCTTCGTTGGGCTCGGCGGCGCTGGCCAAGCTGACAGTGCTTATGGTGAGGGCACAAGCCGGAATCAGGAATGCTCGAATCACGATGGGACTCCCGGGGGGATCGAAGATGAGGGCGGCAGCGTACGTTTGGCTGCCAATGGAGGCAAGTCGAGGCTAGCGGTGTGGATCGTCGCCTGATCGCGATCCATGTTTGTGCCTTACAACGACGGGTCGGATTACGCTGGAGACGATCGATCTCAGGGAATCATCGTCAAGTGAGAGATTCTTGTTGAAGAATCGGTGTGTTTTCGTGCTCGGCCAAGGATGGCTGGGAGAACGGCGGCAAGCGGGGAACTTTGGCCGCCGGCCCGTCACCGGCTAGAGTACACACGTCATGTCTCGACCACGCGTCATTGTGGCGATCGGCGAAGCACTGCTCCGGGAGTTTCCCGACCGTGAAGAGCCGGCGGGCTTGGCGCTGCTCGTGCCGCTTCACGCGAAGCGGCTGGGGCACACCGGGATCGCGATCTCACGGCTCGGTCAGGATGCCACGGCCGAGCGGTTGTTGGCGCTGCTTCAGTCGCAACAGATCGACGCGAGTCATTTGCAGAGCGATCCTGATCTGCCGACTGGGCGGTTACGATTGATCGGTTCATCGACGTCGCGCAGCGACGAGGCTCGTGCGGCGTTCGACGAGCTGCAATGGGACTTTGATCTCGCCGATGTCGCGCAGCAGGCCGACGCCGTCGTGTACGGCGCTCTGGCGAGACGAACCGGCCAGTGCCGCTCGGTCATTGACCGGTTTCTTGCCGAATGTGGTTCGTGCCTGCGCGTGCTCGATCTGACGAATCGGGCCGATCACGATGAGCCGCGAACGGCTCCGACGTCGGGACTGAAGTTCGCCGACGTGGTCGTGGTCGATGAAGCGGCCTTGGCGGTGGTGCT
This sequence comes from Planctomycetota bacterium, assembly GCA_022567855.1. Lineage (GTDB taxonomy): Bacteria > Planctomycetota > Phycisphaerae > Phycisphaerales > SM1A02 > JADFNO01. The sequence goes on from JADFGE010000059.1 coordinate 3,331, forward strand.
GCCCAGCGCGATCGGAAAGCCGACGCCCGATGCGCTGAGTGAGTTGCTGCGCCAGTCTGACGCGCAGGTCGCGCTGTGGGCGCAGCCCGATCAGCCGCTTGCGTTGTACACGGCCGGCGCGTCGTGGACGGGAAGTCAGCCGCTCGGCGCCGAGGCGCGCGAGGCGACGGTTGTGGGTCTCGTGCACGGCATGTTGAACGGTTGGGATCTGCGCGAAGCGCTGAGTTTGGCGGAGCGCGTAACACGACATGCAATCGAACATCGCGGGCAACCGCCGCCGGCCGAACTTCTCGCGCGCTCATAAAAAAACCCGCCGCCCGGACGCTCCGACACTTCCGAACGGCGGCGCGCCACGGCCCGAAGGCCGTTTCGATAGGCTACGTTCCACAGTAGCCTGCTGCCCGGGCATCGGTCAATGGCAGATTCTCAGCTTCCAAAGATTTTCGTAAATCACTGCGCTACATCAACTTATGAAGAATACTCGTCTTGAGCCCAGCTCGGGGCCGCTCCCGGGGCTTCCCAACTTGGTCAAGCCGCCGCTGACGGAGGTGGCCGTCGCTGCCCTGTGGCGCGAATGTCACGGACGCGAACTGCTCCTGACGCGGCGACGGCCAGGCACGCACCTGGCCGGGCAGTGGGAACTCCCGGGCGGCAAGATCGAGGTAGGCGAGTCCGCCCGGCAAGCGCTGCGACGAGAACTGGCGGAGGAGATCGGGGTTGCCGTGCAAGACCTTGAGCCACTTGTAGTTACGTCGCACCGCTATGGCGACATCTTGGTTCGGCTCCACGCCCTGATCGCCAATGTCCCGCCGGACCTCGTTGTGCGGAACTTGGCTGTGGCTGAGCATCGCTGGGTGCCGCTGGATCAGTTGGCCGACCTCGAATTGCCCGAGGCCAACGCGCCGATCACCGCCGCCGTGTTGCAGCGTCTGCGACGATCGCCGGAATGTTGATAACTTGACACAGACCGCCCTGTCGGCCGCGAGAAAAACACGCCGATTTCGCATGTAACTCTTTGTTATCACTGCCTTTGCAACTGACACCCCGCGGCCTTCCCGGGAAGGAATCGCAGTTGTGGAAAAATTGACAGGCAGGCCCGCCCACCGCCCGCAATTTCTGATATTTTATGTGCCTGTTCTTTCGATGAAGGTTCCCGGTTGGAGTCCGCCGCGAGGTCGAGGCATCTTCCGGGAAGGTCGGCCGCCAAGTTCGTCCCGCGACGCACGAATCGGGCACGGACCGGAGATTGAGGGCCTCGAACCTGAGCGCGAAGCTGGACTCGAGGTCACGACGTTGTCCGGAGGTGGAAAGCCACACGGCGGCGCTGTCTCGACGCGAGCGGTGCCACCATTTACGTCTCAAGTCGCACTTCGGTGTCTCGTTCGAGTCCAGTCGCACGCACGATGGCGCACGAGCGGTGGCAGTGCCGGAAGGATGTTGACTTGTTCCGCGTCAAACAGCCAGCGTCGCAGTTCGCTCGTTGCCGAGCCGAGTGATGAACTACGGCACTTGCCCGCTCAAGATCTTCGTGAGTACTGCCGCGTCGATGTTGCCGCCGGAGATGATGCACACGATAGGTCCCGAACCGGCCTGACCGCTCAGTGCAGCGGCGACCGATGCACCGGCAGCGCCTTCGGCAATGACATGATTGCGCATCGCCATGAGCCGGATCGCCTCGGCGGTCTGTGCCAGTGACACGACGATCGAGTCATCGAGTAGGGCGCGAACCATCGGCCACATCTCGGGCAGTACGCTCTTGCCGCCAATGCCGTCGACGAAGCTCGGCGTGTGTTCGATCTCACGCGGTTCATTGGCAGCGAAGGAAGCGGCCAGGGGAGCCGCGGTCTCAACTTCCGCAGCGTAGATAATCGTGTCGGGACTAAGACTGCGAATCGCTGCCGCAATGCCGCTGCTCAATCCTCCTCCGCCGAAGGGCACGACCACCGCGTCAACTTGAGGCAGATCTTCAATGATCTCCAGGCCGATCGTTCCGTTGCCGGCGACAACCGCCGGATCACTGACGGGATGAATCATTCGACCGGACAATCCCTCGAAGCGATGCGTCACAATGATCTGCCACCATTCATCAAATGGAACTTTCACGATCCCCGCGCCGTAGCGCTCAATCGCGTCGAGCTTGATTTGCGGCGCATGATCGGGAACGACCGCGCTGCACCGGACGCCCATGCGGTGAGCAACGTACGCAAGTCCCTGGGCCATGTTCCCGGCGCTGGCGGTGTATACGCCGTCGGCGAGCACCTTCGTCTCGGCGACTCGCATCGCGTTTCCCGCGCCGCGCACCTTGAACGATCCAACCGGCTGAAAGTTCTCCAACTTCAGGTAAATCTCAGCCGGCGCATCATCCACGTTGAGCCGAACCAACGGCGTACGGAGGGCAAGGTCGGCGATCCGATCCCGCGCGGCCCGGATCGCCTTGAGTGACACCGGCTCAAGCGGTTTCATTTCGTTTGCCTCCGAGCTTGACCATCGTGCCGACGCCGCCGCTCTTTGCTTCGTTGACAATGCGATGCGCTGCGGCGAGGTCTTCGACCGCCAGGCCCAACGATTTGAACAGCGTGATATCCCGCGGCGATGTTCGGCCGGAAGCGCGGTCAATAAGAACCTCGCCGAGTTCGCCGAGAATATGATCGTCGTCAATAACACCTTCAGCTTTGGGGATGAGGAAGTCGCCGGACTCGTTCAAGGTAGATTCCCGGCGATCGACGAACAGGCGGGCGCGAACGACGGCTTGCGTGTCAAGCTCGCGAGCCTTGGCAACGCACGCGCCCACCGCGTTGATATGCGCGCCGGGTGAGATCCAATCACCGCACAGTATGGGTTCCGTGGCTGCGGTCACCGTGCAGATGATGTCGGCGGTATCCACGGCCTCGCGCGCCGTGCGCATCGGCTCGATCTTCAGGTTGTGATGAGCGGATTCACACTCGGCGAAGCGGCGGGCCGCATCGTGATTGCGGCTCCAGACGCGCACCAATTTCAGGTCACGTACGAGCTGTATTGCTTCAAGATGTGTGCGCGCCTGGGTGCCCGTTCCGAGGATCGCTAGTGTTGTCGCATCGTCTCTGGCAAGACTTTTCGTGGCGACGGCACTTACAGCCGCGGTGCGAATCGCCGTGACTTGAGTTGCGTCGATGATCGCCTCGAGTTGCCCGTGCTCGACGTCAAACAGCAGGATCGCGCCTTGGTGTGAGTCGTAAACCGTACCGTGGTTGCCTGGAAAGACCGTCAAAGCCTTGACGCCGAGAACCTGCGGCTCGCCAAGATAACCCGGCATGAGGCCGATCAAACCACAACGATTCGGCAACCACATGGCGGTGCGCAGCGGCTGGACGGCATCGTCTCTCGCCAACGTCCGCAGCGCCTCGGCCATAAGATCGATGCACTTGCGCATCGGCAGCAGGCGGCGCACTTCGTCCTGATTGATGACGAGCACATCCATATCGAGCACTTCCTATTGCCGATCCTCAAGCTCGGCAGCGTAACCGTCCCACACCGCCGGACACGTGTGACCAGCGGTTTCAGAACGCTCCATAGGCTAGCGAAATTCGCTATCGTGCACACCGCCTCATCGAGCCGTGATCGCATGCGGTCCGATCCGGACGATTCGCAGCGAGTACTGAATGAACATGGATCAGCCCGAGGGCCGGACAACTTTTTCGACGCCACTGGGAGCGGTGTTGGCAACGGCGGGGGTCGCCATCGGTTTGGGCAACATATGGCGGTTCCCGTACATGATGGGGAAGTACGGCGGATCGGCGTTTCTGCTGCTGTACATACTCATCGTTCTCGCCTTCGGCATCCCGGCGTTGATGGCTGAGTATGCGCTGGGACGACACACCGGGCGCGGGCCGCTCGGTGCGTTTCGGATGGCGCGACTGCCCGGCGCGAAGTTCTGGGGCGGTTTGCTCCTGCTGACAATCTTTATGGCGGCTTCCTACTACGGAACGATCCTCGCGATGGCGCTGCAACGTGCGACCTCCTTCACGATCGCAGCGGCATCTCCCGGACAAGCGGGCTCGACCGTCGCCGTATCCGACGGTTTCGCGGTTCAGATGTCGTTTGTTCTCATCACGGTCGCCCTGGGCTGCGGGGTGACTTGGCTGGGCGTGAGGCGAGGTATCGAGCGAGCAAGCAGGTACGGACTGCCTTTGTTTTTCCTGTTGTTTATAGCGCTCATCGTGCGTGTGCTGACACTGGACGGCGCAATGGAAGGTCTGCGCGAGTTCTTGGTTCCGCAACCAAAGAATTTCACCGGCGCGACGGTACTAGCGGCGATGGGTCAGGCTTTCTTCTCACTCAGTCTCGGCGGAACGTTCATGGTCGTGTACGGCAGCTACATGCGCGCAAACGATTCCATTCCCGCCGCCGCCATCGGCACAACCATCGCCGATCTGAGTGCGGCGTTGATGGCCGGGTTGATTGTCGTGCCGGCCGTGCTCGCGCTCGGGCTGGATATGGCCAGTGGCCCGGCTTTGTTGTTCAGCGTGATGCCCGAGGTCTTTGCCACCATGCCGATGGGCAGCGTGTTCGGGGCGGCGTTCTTCTTTGCGGTTTTTCTGGTCGGACTGTTGTCGTTGATCGCGGCCTACGAAGTCTTGGCCTCGGCGGCGGAGCATTGGCTTGGCTGGTCAAGAGCCAGGACAGTCGCCGTTCTTCTTGTCGTCCAGGTCCCGCTGTCAATTCCTGCGGTGCTCTCGGATGGTTACATCGGCTACAGCGATCTGATTTGGGGCACGACGATGCAGCCGCTCGGAAGCGGTTTGGCCATTGTCGCCTTGATCTGGTGCATCGGACGGGCGAAGGCAATGAAGGAAATTGCTCGCGCGTCCCGGTTGCCCATGCCTACGCTGCTCTTCTACTGGCTGAAATACGTCATTCCAACTGGAGTCGTAGTCACGCTCGCCTACGGTTGGATCAGTCAGCTACGCTCGTCGTGAAATTGTCGGATCGGTATCGGCGCCGCAAATTGTGTAGCATGGTCGCTTCGAGTTCCCGTCCGCACGAGCGAGCGTGATAAAATGCCAGTCTCCGTCGCCAACTCACAGCTCATCTTCGACGCGTTGAAGGCGTGCGATGTTCGTCTGTTCTCAGCGCTGCCGGAGACGTGGCTTGTGCATCTGGTTCGTATGGCGGAAGATGATCCCGAGACGATTCTGGTGCGCTTGGCGAAGGAAGAGGAAGGTGTCGGCATCTCGATGGGCGCGTATTTCGCCGGCGTCAAATCCGCGATGCTCATGCAGAATCATGGTTTTTTCGCGGCGATCAATGGGATCATCTCCGGCGCGCAGCTGTATCGGGTTCCGTTACTGATGATCATCAGCCATCGCGGGGAGTTCGGCGAGCGCGATCCCTGGCAGACTGAAGGCGGGATCAGCACGATTCGGGTTCTGGAAGCGATGGGAATCCCGTATGACCGCTTGGACGATCCCGCCAGCATTCCCCATCGGATTGCCAAGGCCCAGACGTTGGCAGAGTCGGCGCTGCGGCCGGTGGCGCTGCTTCTTACGCGAGATTTGATGTGGGAGGAGTAATGCTACGCATCGACGCCATGCGAGCCGTGTATCCGCAGTTGGAGCGCTGCGTCGTGGTGACGATCATGGGCGCGGTTGCGGCTGAATTGCAATCGATTGGCCACCGCCCCAACTTCTTCTACTTACAACACGCGATGGGTTTGGCGTCGTCGCTTGGTCTGGGGATCGCATTGAGTCGGCCCGAGCTGAAGGTCGTTGTCTTCGACGGCGACGCTTCGATCTTGATGAACCTGGGCGGACTTACGACGCTGGCGCGATACAAGCCCAAGAACCTCGTTCACGTCGTGTTTGATAACGAGAGTCTGCTGTCGGTGGGCGGGTTCCCCAGCGCCACTTCAACCGGCAGCGACCTCGCTGGGATTGCCGCCGCCGCTGGCGTTCCTCGAACGACGACGGTCGGCACAATCGATGCGTTCGACGTTGCGTTCAACGAAGCGCTGCACGCGGACGAGCTCTCGACGATCGTGGCGAAGGTGAAGGCCCAAGGGCCGGCCAAGTTCGTCACGGATTTGTCACTCTTGGAGAACCGCTTCCAGTTCAAGCGCTGGCTGTGTGACGATACGTCAGCGAAGGTCTAGTCCAGCGAAGCCGCAAGGAGATTAGGGTGTCGAATGTTCTGATGCAGGTCGTGGACGAGCTTCGGGCCGGGAAACTGAAGGTCGTCGATCTTACGCAGCCGCTCGGTCCTGATACGCCGGTGATCGATCTGCCGGCGATGTTCGCTTCGTCGCCCGGGTGTTCGATCGAGACGATTTCTCGATACGACGACAAAGGCCCGGCGTGGTATTGGAACACGTTGCGGTTCGGCGAACATACCGGCACGCACTTCGACGCGCCGGTGCATTGGATCACCGGCAAGGATCTGCCCGACAATACCTGCGAGACGATTCCCGTTCATCGTTTCATCGGCCCGGCGTGTGTGATTGATGTTTCGGCTGAAGTTGCTGATGACCCGGATTTCCTATTGACGCCGCAGCGCATCGAGCAATGGGAAGCTGAGAATGGACTGATCCCCGGCGGGGCATGGGTGCTGATACGCACCGATTGGAGTAAGCGCACCGATCCGTCTGAAGTCCTCAACGCGAAGGAGGATGGCCCGCACAGTCCCGGGTTCGCCAAGGAAGCGTCGGAGTTACTGGCTCACAAGCGGGACGTGTTGGGGGTTGGTGTGGAGACGATCGGCACCGACGCCGGGCAAGCCGGTGGATTCGATCCGCCGTTCCCCAATCACCACACCATGCACGGGGCGGGGAAGTTCGGCCTGGCGAGCCTGTGCAATCTTGATCAGCTCCCGCCGACGGGCGCGATCGTCATCGCCGCCCCGCTCAAGGTTGTCAAGGGAAGCGGTAGCCCCCTGCGCGTGCTGGCGATTTCACCGACGTAGAGACCCGTCCACACCCCCCAGTGTGCTGGCGGGCGTGGCGGTTCGGCTGGATGGTCGGCGAACGACCCCTTTTTTCGGGGGTCAACCGGAATTGACCGTCGCCTAGCGGTGTCTTGGCCCATGGACCAACGGCGCGCGGGGACCGACCTGCGTACCCTGGCGACCCTTGGGCTGGAGGCAACGCTATGTCAGCACACGACTCTTCCTGGCCGCGACTCGTCACAACCCTGGCCGTGGCGACGTTTATCGCATTTTTGATGGCCGCCGGTCCTGCGCCCGCGGCAAGTAGGCCGGTCTCGGATGACAACGGAGTATCGGCGTCACAAGTCACAGCCTCGATGTTCGTAGGGGACAAGGATCGCAAAGGTAGTAAGGGAGCCAAACCATCGCGATCGACGCCAAGCCGTAAAGCGTCGCCACCCAAGCGAGGTTCGCCGCCAAAGCGCAAGGCCTCGCCACCCAAGCGGAGTTCACCGCCAAAGCGCAAGGCCTCGCCACCCAAGCGGAGTTCACCGCCAAAGCGCAAGGCCGCGCCGCCCA
>JADFGE010000344.1 GCA_022567855.1 Planctomycetota bacterium
GGCGGGAGCTATTCTAATAGCCATGTCAAGCGAACCACTCGTACTCGACGGCCAGGCGTTGGCGTTGGATGACGTCTCGTCGGTGGCGCGGACCGGTCGAGCGGTTCAGCTCGGCCCCGGCGCACAGACCGCGATGCAGGCGGCGCGGCAACTCCTGGAGCGCCGCGCCGAGGAGGCCGAGCCTATCTATGGTGTCAATACGGGCTTCGGCTCATTGGCGAGTGTTCGCATCGAGCCGGACGCCATCCGCGAAGTCCAGCGAAATCTGATCCGCTCACACGCGGCCGGTGTCGGCGATCCGCTGCCGGACGACGTGGTGCGCGCGATGCTGGTAATCCTGGCGGCGAGTCTTGGCCGCGGTCGATCGGGTGTGCGCATCGAGGTCGTCACACGCATCATCGATTTGCTGAATGCCGGCATTACACCGGTCGTTCCGTCGCGCGGCTCGGTCGGCGCTTCCGGCGACCTGGCGCCGCTGGCGCACGCAGCATTGGTGTTGATCGGCGAAGGGGAAGCGCGCGTGAACGATCGGCAATGCTCCGGCGCCGCAGCGCTGAAGGCCGCCGGCCTCGAACCGATCACCTTGGACGCCAAGGAAGGTCTTGCCCTGATCAACGGCACGCACCTGATGTCCGCCATCGGCTCGCTTGTGTTGTGCGACGTGCAGTCGTTGAGCGATGCGTCGATCGCAGCCGCGGCAATGGGGATCGACGCCTGCCGGGCGACGGACGCGACGCTCGACGAACGTTTGCACGCCGCCCGCGGGCAGCCGGGTCAGGTGCGCGTGGCTGAGCAACTTCGCCGGCATCTGGTGGGCTCGCAAATTATCGAAGCGCACAAGATCGACGATCCTCGCGTCCAGGATCCATACTGTCTGCGGGCTGCGCCGCAGGTCATGGGTGCAGCCTTTGACACGATCGACTTTGTTCGCAACGTCTTCGAGAAGGAACTCGGCGCCGTGACCGACAACCCGCTGATTTTTGCGGATGATGGCGACATCCTGCCTGGCGGAAACTTCCACGGTATGCCGTTGGCCATCGCATTGGATACGCTGACCATCGCACTATGTCACGTTGCCGGGATCGCCGAGCGGCGTATCAACTGGCTGCTGACGGCTTCCGATAGCGAGAACCCCGTCAATATATACCTCAGTCCTCAGCCGGGGCTTCATAGCGGATTGATGATTACCCAGTACACCGCGGCCGCGTGCTGCAACGAGCTGCAAACGCTCGCGGCGCCGGCAAGTGTTGCGAACATTCCCACTTCGGCCGGGATTGAAGATTACAACTCCTTTGGCGTGACCTCCGCGCACCAAGCTCGGGCGGCTGTTGATCTGGCCATCAACGTCGTGGCGATCGAATTGCTGGTGATGGCGGAGGCGCTTGAGTATCAACGCCCCTTGCGAAGTGGTGAAGGCGTGGAGCGAACCCACGATCGTGTTCGATCAGTCGTGCCAAGGTTAACCGAGGACCGCCCCCCCGCCCCGGATATTGCCGCGATTGCCCAGTTGATTCGTGACGGCGCATTCCGCCTACCAGATGCATGATCAAGATTCTTGACTCACTTCGCCGTGACGGCTTTGCCATTGTGCCAAAGGTGTTGGACGAACCAGTGGTCCAAGGCCTTTGCACAGTAATCGAGCGCGCCGCAACCGGACAGGCGGTGAGGCAACGTTGCGGCGCGGTGTTCGCCATTCGCAATCTACTTGCGGTAGTGCCGGAGATTCGCGACGTTGTGTCATCGGCCGCAGTTCGCAATCTGATCGAACCGGCCCTACGGCCAGACGCCTTTGTTGTTCGTGCAATCCTGTTTGACAAGACGCCCGAGGCGAATTGGAAGGTTGCCTGGCATCAAGATGTCTCCATCGCCGTCAAGGAACGCATTGAAGCGCCTGGCTTTGGTCCATGGTCAGCGAAAGCAGGCATAATGCATGTTCGGCCGCCTGCGGAAGTGCTCCAAGACATGCTCACAATACGCATACATCTTGATGACTGTAATGAATCCAACGGCGCGCTCCAGGTCGTGCCCGGTTCACATCGGCGCGGTTTTCTCGATGCGAAAGATCTCCAGGCATGCCGTGGGAGCAGCGATATCAGGTTGTGTTGCGTACCGGCCGGGGGCGCGATGCTGATGAGGCCGCTGATTGCCCACGCGTCATCACCGGGGACAAGCCCTTCGCGCCGGCGCGTGATTCATCTGGAGTGGGCGGCAAATCCCCTGCCACAACCCTTGCAATGGCATCGCGCGTGATCGATTCACTGATTATCCGGGGGGTCAGCTTCTCGCGGCGAGGAACTCGACGACGTCGATCTTGCCGATGATGCCGATCACTTGATCGTTCTCAACCACGACGGCCACGTTGTCATCGTCGAAGACCTCCTGCACTCTCGAGAGGGAATCGTCGACGCCGACCTTCCCCATCAGCGGCTTGGCCGCCTTGACGACCGTGTCGTCCGCCGAGCAGCGCCCGCTCACCAAGCTCTGAAGCAAATCGACCTCGTGGATCATCAGTTGCGGGCCGCCGTTGGAGCGAATCACCGGCATCTGCGAAATACCCAACTCGTTCATGCGGTGGGCAACGTGCGCCAGCGTCTCCTGCGGCTCGGCAAACTCGACCGTTCCCTGCGTGAGCTTCAGCACCTCGCGCACTGTTCCCAGGCGTTCGTCCACACCGAGGTATCCCATGTCCTTCATCCAATCGTCGTCGA
>JADFGE010000060.1 GCA_022567855.1 Planctomycetota bacterium
CTCATGGCGATCGTCGAAGGGCCGGTCGGCCGGGTTTTCATTCGTGTTGCTGGGCAAACGGCAACGGTCGAAGCGAACCGCGAAGATTTCATGGCGATGATTCGAGGGCTGCGCAAGACACCGACCTGATAGGATATGTCGTCGTCGGCACGCCCACGACCTCACACAACCGTCTTGTCGAGTTACCACTTGGCGCTATAAAAAGGAACAGTCTCATGACCCCAAACCACATTGCCTTGGGAATCAGCTTCATGGTTGCCGGCTTGAGTATTGCTGGTTGCACGCGCGCAGGTTCGCAGGCCGTGATCTCCCCCGGCGCCGCCACAGCGTTGACCAGTTCCTTCCCCGATGAGTGGTTCTATTACGAAGCCGATCGACCCGCTCAACTGCGAGCCATGGAGGGGAACGCCGCGCCGAAACTTGCCACGGCCCGGTGGATTGGCCAAGCCCAGGATTTGGCGTCACTTCGAGGCAAAGTTGTTGTCGTGGATTTCTGGGGCACGTGGTGCGGACCCTGCATGCGAGCCATTCCTCACAATGTCGAGATCGTCAAGCAATATGCGGATGAGGGCGTGGTGCTCATCGGCGTTCATGATGCTCGACGCGGTTGGGACAAGGTGGCCGAGATCGTCGAAACGAAGAACATCAATTATCCCGTTGCGCTTGACATGAGCGTTCAAGGCGAAGATCCGAAAGGTAGCAGCGGTGTGTCAACGATCGCCTGGAATGTTCGGTTTTGGCCAACGTACTTCGTGATCGACAAGCACGGGAGAGTCCGCGCAGCCGGGTTGAAGCCTGATCACGTAGAAAACGTGATCGATGCCCTGCTGGCTGAGTAACCGATCAGTTCAGCCCTACCACGCGAAGCGCTCTTCCATCCACGGGTCGCCGTGCATGTGGTAGCCGTTGATCTCCCAGAATCCCGGGGCATCGGTGGCGCGCAGCTCGATGCCGGTGATCCATTTCGCACCTTTCCAGAAGTAAAGCCGTGGCACCACTGCTCGCACTGGATATCCGTGCTCCGGCGCTAACGGTTGGCCATCATGCAGATACGTGAGCACACAATCATCATGCGTGAATTCATCCAGCGGCACGTTCACGGTGAAATCCCCGCCCGGCTCCGAGGCTGCGTGCTGCATCACGAAATTCGCTTCCGGCTTCGGTCGGGCAAGCTCGATCAGCAGTTTCGTCTGAACGCCGGTAAACGTGTTATCCAAGCGTGACCAATGCGTAACGCAGTGGATATCGCACCGCACGTCGACCTGCGGGAGTTGCAAAAGCTCATCCCAGCTCAACGTGTAAGGATTCTCGCACAGCCCCCACACGCGCAGCGCCCACGTCTCGCGCTGGATCGCGGGTATCGGGCCAAAGTGGAGCACCGGCCACTTCTTCGTCAATGCCTGCCCCGGCGGAGTACGGGCTGCGCGATCCGCGCCGCCCCGCAACGTGTCGGGGCTGATGATCAAAGGCAGGTGGGTTTGCGTGGCGATTTCTGTCATATCGTCGCTCAAACCCACGGATTGCTATCCGTGGGCGTCGGGTTCAATCACCAACCAGCTCAAAGCTCGTGCCACTGGTCACATAAAAGTTCACCATCTGTCCTTCAGCAAAGTCGGTCGCGTGTTGTCCATCCGCCACCGTGACCCACATCGGCACCGCAACGTCAACTAACAGCCGGTTCTTCGCTTCGTCAACCGTCAGCACCGCGCCCGACACGATGCGCGGCTCGCCCCACACCGGTTCTACGAATCGGCCACCGGCTTGGGCCGTATGCATCCGAAGCGCGGTGGCATGGATACGTCCCTTGATCCGTTTGCCCAGGTGCGAGGCCAACGTGCTTCCGTCGGCTGTGGTGGCAAGACGCAGACGGTACTCCGTACCCGGCACTGCAAGCACGAGATGCTCATCACTCAGCTCTTCAAGTACGCCTCGGGCGATTCCATCAGTTTCAACGTTCGTTGTCACGTCGTTCTGTCCTTACCTGATACGACCGGACTTCGTTTGCCTTGAACCAGCCGACCTCGATGATAGCACCAACGATCTAACGGTCACGCTTCATCGCAGGTGTCGGAGCATCCGTGGGTTTGGGTTGTTGATCGAGGCGTTTACGGAAGACGGCCGCTGCCCGACCGCCGAGATGACGATCAAAGAATTCACCTATTCGGACGAGCAGCTCAGGTTGGCGAAGTGCGTGTCCGGCGCCTTCCACGGTCAAGTACTCCGTCTCGATGCCGGCGTCAATCAGGGCCGCATTGAATAACTGAGCCTGTTCCAGAGGGACAATCTTGTCGGCGGTTCCGTGAATGAGCAGGAACGGTGGATCGGCATCATCAATATAGGTCAGCGGACTCGCCTCCTTCGCCCGTCGTTTATACTCCTGCAAATCATCTCCCAACCACAAAGTCAGGTACTCACGGCGCACCCCATCCTCAAAGCGGGTGAAGTCGATCGGACCTGAGATATCAACCACGCATTGCACCGTCGAGCTTACGCCGCTCGGCTCAAGCTCGCCTTCCAGCGCACCGTCGTTCCCCGATGTTCCAATCAAAGCGCTGAGGTACCCGCCGGCCGAAGGACCGACAATCCCGATCCGCCAGGGATCGATCCCAAGTTCCTTTGCATTGGCGCGCAGAAAGCGGACAGCCGCCTTGCAATCATGCACGGCTGCGGGAAAGCCCGCCGCGCCCGCAAGCCGGTAGTCGATGGTCACCGCAAGGTATCCGCCTTGTGCGAAGGCGATAACGAGCGGAATCCCTGCGTCCTTCGACCCGCCTCGAAAGCCGCCGCCGTGTACGAAGATCACCGCCGGCAACTTCTGATCGGATTGCTTGGGTGATGCTGCATCGAGTTTCAAGTCAATCATTTGCCCATCAGCGCCCGGTGCGCGTGAATACACAACGTCGCGCACGAGCTCAATCGAATCGGGAATTTTCGGCTGTGGCGGCGCCTCATCCCGCTGAGGCCGTGGGCGACGTCCTAGGCCCGGCTTCATGGCATTGTCCGGTGGATCCGGCGGCCCGTTCTGCCCCCAAGCTGGGTTGGCCATCCATCCAACGGTAACAATCAGTACAGCCGTGATGCTGTATCGCATCGTCCGACCCTCCATACCACACCGCCGGCTAACCATGTGTTCCGGCTGTCTCCGGTCGTCTCAGCCCAAGAAAATTCGCCAGCAGCGCCGGGCCTTCGTTTGTCAGGAAACTCTCAGGGTGAAATTGTACGCCATCCATCGGGCTTTGATCGTTCTGTCCACCAACCCATCGCAGTCCCATCAACTCGTCATCCGCCGTCCACGCGCTGATCTGGAACGCCTCGCCGACGCTTGCGCGATCCACGATCAACGAATGGTATCTCGTGGCGGTAAATGGGTTGGGTAGTCCTTCGAAGATACCCTTTCCATCATGGTGTATCTCAGAGGTCTTGCCGTGCATGAGCACGCTGTGACGCTGCACAACCATGCCGTGGACGTCTGCGATTGCTTGATGACCCAGACATACCCCGAGGATCGGAATCCGCCCGCGAAAATGTTCGATCAACTGTGGACAAATACCGGTCTCCTTCGGCGTACACGGTCCGGGCGAGAGCAGCAGATGCGTTGGCTTGAGCGCCACAGCTTCATTCACCGTGATCTTGTCGTTGCGCACGATGCGCAGCTCGATCGTCGGATCGAGTTCGCCGATCCGCTGCACGAGGTTGTAGGTGAACGAGTCGTAGTTGTCGATCAGCAGAAGCATGATGGGCGAGGAAGGAGTTAGGGGTCAGGAGTTAGGAGTTAGGGGTTAGGAGTCGGGGGATGAAGCCGGACCTGACGAACGAGCGAAGCGAGCGAGGAAGGTCCGGGTAGACGCCTCCAGCCCAATAGTGTAGTCGCCGAGCGTCGCTCAGTAGCTTCTGTACGGTTTATTCGGTACGACCTACGCCAGCGCCTTGCGAACGACCGTCGCGCGGACTTCGCGGAGTCGGTCGGCGGCGAGGTCCGCACCGACGTGGAGCTGGAGATGGGCCGGCTGGATTTGCAGTAGCAGCCGATTGATCAAATCGATATCCACCCCGTCGACCCGGCGCAGATGCACGCCGAGGCGAACTCGGCTCAGTAGCTTCATCGCTTCCTCCGCCCCCAGCAGCCGGGCGTTCCGCAGGACGGCCAGGGAGCGATGCACACGATCATCCAGCAGCGTGGCGTTGCGTTCCACCAACATTCGCCGGGCCTGGTGTTCGTATTCGATGATTTGCGGAAGGATTCGCTCCAGGAACTCCTGGAGAATCTCCTGTTCGCTTCGCCCTAGGGTGACTTGATTGCTGATCTGGTAGAAGTCCCCAGCCGACTCGGACCCTTCCCCGTAGTAGCCGCGAACGGCCAGGTGCAGGTCTTTGGCGGCCCGGCGAACGCGCTCGATCTCATTACTCAGTTTCAGGGCCGGCAGGTGCATCATCACCGACAGCCGGATGCCCGTGCCGAGGTTGGTGGGACAGGCGGTCAGGTATCCCCATCGAGGCGAAAACGCATAATCGATTTTCGCCTCCAGCGCCTCGTCCACGGCGTCGATCCGCTGGACGAGATCGTCCAGCCGCAGGCCGGGTGCGATCAGCTGCATCCGCAGATGATCTTCCTCGTTGATCATGATGCTGAGGGTTTCGTCGTTCGAGACGGCGACGGCGCGGGGGATGTCAGCCTCGGCCAAGTGTCGCGAGATCAGGTGCCGTTCCACAAGCAGTTGGCGGTCGCGAGCGGTGGCCTCAGCCAGATCGACCCAGATCATCTCCTTCGACAAGTTGCTTTCGAGAACGACCTGCCGTGCCAGATGGACCAACTCCCGCCGCTGAGCATCGCTGGCCCGCACTACGAACGGGAATCCCGCAACATTGCGGGCCAAACGAACCCGGCAGCTCATGACCACGTCGGATTCAGGACCGTCGTTACTCAACCACGGACCCTGTGATGCGAATTCCATCGGTGCGTACCCCGTCCATACTTACGGTGAGTTCGCCTCGCCTTTGCCTTGATGAACGCCCGGATCACCGCCGGCCGAGGCCGACAGCTCCGTGTCCAGACTGCGCAAACGATCGCGTAGCTTGGCGGCGCGCTCATACTGCTCCGCCGCCACCGCCTGGTCCAGTTCCTTGGTCAGTTGCCGGATCAGGTGCGGGCGATCGATCGACGACCCGGCGCGACGAGGGGATTTTCCTCGATGGTGCGTTGCTCCGTTTTGGGCGCGCTCGATCAACGGGGCAAGTTGCTTCTCGAATGCTTCATAACAGTCTGGGCACCCCAGCGTTCCGCTCTGGCGAAACTGGCCGAAGGTGATGCCGCAGCTCGCGCACTTCCGCTTCGCAGCCGCGCCCGCCTTGGCGCTGTGCGACATGACGAATTGCGTCAGGAGCTGATTGATCGGCTGGTGCGTGGGCATCGCCACCCCGGCCTCCTGGGCGTGCGCCTCGCACAGATGGATCTCTTTCTTCACGCCGTTCTTCACGGTCACTTCGTGTACTACGGCCGGCTTGTCGCAAAAATCACACTTCATGGTTCATCCTGATCGTAGCCGCGCGGCTCGGGAACGGCCAAACTAATCCACCGCGATCCCCGCAGAATCGTTTGTCTGCGAACCCTGTTCCCTACCCGCGGCGCAGAAGCCGCGCGTTTCGGCCCTGAGACAGCCGGTGGTGAGCCTATCGGACCAATCAAGAATCAAACTTTGGCCGTCTTGGCATCGGCCGGCTGCCGTTGTGACGCCATCGCAGACCGGATGGCCGCAAGCTGATGCAGCATGCTCGGCATCACCTCCAGCGGTTGCATCGTGCTCACATCCGACATCGCATGATCCGGGTTTGGATGACACTCCAAGAAAACAGCATCAACACCAGCGGCGACCGCAGCCCTGGCCAGGAGCGCGGCGCGCTCAGGTCGGCCGCCGGTTGTTCCCTCACCGGCGCCCGGCAGTTGCGTGGAATGCGTCACGTCGAAGCAAATCGCGGGGCCCAACTCCATCAGGTCGCCCAGTCCGACAAAGTCGTTCACCAAACGCTGGTAGCCGAAGAACGTCCCCCGCTCGGTGAGCATGATTTGCGCGCAACCTGCTTCAGTAAGCTTGGCGACCACGTGCTGCATCTCGCTCGGCGACATGAACTGCCCCTTCTTTACGTTCACCGCCTTGCCGCTTTGCCCGCATTCGAGAAGGAGATCAGTCTGACGGCACAGGAACGCCGGGACCTGTAACAGATCAACGGCCTCGGCCACCGCCTCGACCTGGCCCGGCTCGTGAACATCAGTCGTGACCGGCACGCCGAGCTTGTCACGCAGCCGAGCGAGTTCGGCGAGGCCGGCCTCAAGACCCGGACCGCGAGCAGATCGGATGCTAGAGCGATTCGCCTTGTCGAAGCTCGCCTTGTACACAAAGCTCAGCTTCAGTTCCGCACACATATCGCGGACGGCCGTTCCGATCACCTCGTTGGTCTGCGGTTGCTCCAGGACGCACGGCCCGGCGATGACCAGCAACGGCTGGCCCGGTCCCACCGCGATCGTTCCGATGACGCATCTTCTGTGCATGACTAAGAGCCTACCCGCCGATGGCCGGGGTGTGGGCAACATGGACCGATAGCCGACCCGCCCCCCCGGTCAAAAGCACACGCACCGGCACGGCCTGACCGATACAACGCTCGACGACTTTTTTCAATAGAAGGCCGGATAGGGAATGCCGAAGAGGTAAACGTGTGTCACTATTATAGTTGCGATAATCCGCCCCGGGTCGCAACGGAGTAGCTCATGGCGAGAATGCCCCGAGAACCAGAGGCCTTTGGCGAGCAGGTGGCCAGGATCCTCCAGCGCCACTATCCGCAGCGCGCCATCGAGCTGGCTGGGCCCCTGGACTTGATTCTCAACGGCAAGCACCTGGGGTTGGAGAACCTCTATCGGATGGTGCTACACGAGCCGGAGCGGGGCATGGAACTCGTGGAGAACTATCTCGACCGGCTGATCGAGGGGGACGCCCTCACCTCGATGCCTCTGCCGCTGTCGGTCGCCAAGCCGCGAATCATGCCGCGCATCCAGCCGCTGAAGATCTTCGATCACCTCGACAAGGAGCGGGTGGCCTACATACCGTTCGTCAATGACACGGTGGTCGTGTTCGTTCTGGACATGCCGCAGATGACCATCAGCATCACGGTCGAGCAGATGTTGCAATGGGGGCTGCAGGTCGACGACCTCGACACGATCTCGCGTGAGAACCTCCACAACTACGCGCCTGATCTGGATATCCAGATCGTGGATTCGGCCGAGGGCGGTCGGGCTGCGATCGTCGCTCGTCAGGATGGGTACGACGCCGCACGTCTGTTGCTGGGCTCGCTGCACGAGCGGCTTGCGCCGCAGTTGCACGGCGACTTCTACGTCGCCACCCCGGCCCGCGATATATTCCTCGCCCTGACCTGCGATCCCGACGAGTTCGTCGATCGGCTCCGTGAGCGCGTCCACCTCGAATTCAAACGCATGCCCTATCCGATCACCGACGAGCTGTTCGTGGTCACCCGCGACGGCGTAGCGGGCACCAAGGCGGCGTAACGAACGAAGCCATCAAGAATCGCGCGCACCGGTCAGGCGACAAGGCCTGGTCACTTCAGTGACCAGGCGAATCACGGCGCAACGGATCGTCGATTGTGTTTGGAGGCGTCCGCGAGTTACTCCCGATGAAATAGGGACGGCTACTTGATGCCTTGATGCCGTGACGCTGCACGTCACCGTTGAGAATCGGTAGCGCTGCCGTTCGCATTTGGATACCGTGAACCGGTTCAATCAGCGTGCAGCTGATCCCACAGCGCCTCGAACGGGCGGTCGAGGTAGCCGTGCAGGAAAACCATGCGCTTCAGCGGCATGTGCGCCAAGTAGGCTGCGTGCAGCTCGTGTGGTGTCAGGCGGTGATCGGAGGGCTCGGCCCAGGTGTGAAAGAGTCTCAGCACGTCCCGGGCCGGGGTGAGAAACAGTTCCTGCAGCGTTGTCAACTGATGGACGGGATCGTCAATCCACGGCCACACAAGATCGTGAAAGGCGGGATTGATGGTTCGGGCCGCCCCGGCGGACTTGCCGGACTTGTGCTCGCGGAGCAGATAGTCATGCGGATCGAGCGCGTGGTCATGAAAGCTTTGAATGGAACGGTCAACGTGAACCTGCAAACCGAGTGATTCCTGAAGTCGCCAGCCGAGTTCGATGTCCTCGTGCATAGCCCAGGGGAACTGCTCGCGAAAGCCGCCGACCTGGAGCACGCAGTCTCGCCGGACGGAGAGGTTGAGCGTCCAGAAGTGGCGGAAGCCGTAGTGTTTTCCGCTGGTCATGTGATCCCAGAAGAAGAGCATGGAAGTCTGGGCCAGCAGTTGCCGCCAGGGCGAATCGAGGAGGTCGTGGGGCCAATCTGCTCGGCCGAGATGCGCCTGTACTGCATTCGGATCGTTGCGAATGAGGCGTAGATGCCCCGGGATTGTGTCCTCATCAACGCGAAGGTCGTCATCGAAGAAAACAAGCCAGTCGCCGCAAGCATGCTCGATGGCGAAGTTCCGCGCCGCGGCCGGACCGGCGTGGCCTTTCGTGAGCCCTTGGAAACGTATGGTGGGCGGAAGGGTCGAGGCGACTTCAAGGGGCGCTTCATCGTGCCCGTCGACGACGACAATCACTTCGAACGCGTCGCGGTCCGTCGCCGTCGACGCGATGCCCTCGAGAAGCGCCTCGAGCTTCGGCTTGCGGTGCGGGCAGGTTGGAATCACGACGCTGATGGCTTCATGGGCAGGCGCCTGATCGGGTTCCAGATCGATCGGCGGGAGAAACTTGCGCCAGAGATCGGCGAGCGCCAGTGCGCACATCGTCCCCAGCAGAAGGAAAGGAGCGACCAGCAGCAGGTAGATGACGTGCGCAAGCCATCGCGGCAGCGCCCACAGCATCTTCATCTCGGCGAGGCCCGTGTCGCCGATTCCGGGGCTGGCAACCGTCCGTTGACTACGACTCGGCAGGGAATGTGGATGTATCCGTAGATCGGCTGGCCATCATGTGCCATCTGGAGGGTCAGGGCGTTGTCGACCCAGTCACAGATCTCGGCGTGTCCTTCCCCACCGTCGGTTACGAACGGAGAGAACGAGAAGTTGCCGGGATAGAGTTCGGGCACCTCGAAACAAAAATCGATGGTGCAAATTTCACCCGGCTCCATCGGTCGCGGGGAGTGACCTTCCCGCCGGGCATCGGTACCGGAAAACTCCTGCCCGACGTGGTTGCGGATCACTACGCCCGCGTTGGGTGATTCGATCCGTCGCCGGGCGAGAAAGCTCATGCGCACGATGAGCGGCTGATTGGGCTCGAGCAACGATACCGGCTTGCCGTCCGCGTTGAGAGCGGTCATGCCGAGAATCTCCGCCCCGCCGTCGCCCTTGCGCCGGTCGATGTTCGCAAACCCCCGCACGATCTCGGGCGACGCTCCGGCCGGCCGGCCGTTTCCGCCGGCCTCGGCCGGCCTCGCCTCAATGTAGCGCGCGTCTTTTTCCGCCATGCGAGCCAGGTAGCTGGCGACCACGTCTTCGCAAGGGCCGATCTGTTGGCAGCGGCCCGCCTCCAGCCACATCGCCTGGCTTCCGATCGCTTGCACGTCGGCCATATTATGGGATACGAAAACGATCGTTGTCTGGCGGCTGCGCAGTTCGGACATCTTGCGCAGGCAGCGCTGCCGGAAATAAAAGTCACCCACGGCCAGCGCCTCGTCGACGAGCAAAATCTCACAATCCACATGAACCGCCACGGCGAAGGCCAGCCGCATCAGCATGCCAGATGAGTAGGTCTTCACCGGTTTGTCGATGAACGGCCCGATTTCGGCGAAACGTTCGATTTCCGAGAAACGGCCGCGGATCTCCGCCGTGGACAGCCCCATCAACGTGGCGCTGAGATACACGTTGTCCCGGCCGCTGAACTCGGGATTAAAGCCCGCGCCCAGTTCTAGCAGCGCCGAAACCCGGCCTTGGCAGCGCACCGTTCCGCTGGTCGGCGAGAAAATACCCGCCGCCAGTTGCAGTGTCGTGCTCTTGCCGCAGCCATTCTCGCCGACCAGACAGAAGACCGATCCTTTGGGGATTTCGAACGAGATGTCCTGGAGCGCCCAGAAATCACGGTGATAGGAGCGCCGCCGCAACGTGAGCAACTCCTTCAACCGACCCGAGGGCGAATCATAGATGGGGTAGCACTTGGATACCCCTTCAAAAGCCAGGGCCGTCATCGTGGCGCGCTCCAGCGGCAAACCCCTGACCGGCAAACCACTACGCCATGTGCGGAACGCCAGCGAAACCCGACGGCGGCGCCGAAACCCGATTTGGCCGAGCGAGCGTGCTTCATGGCGGCCAGTTGCGAAGTGGCCGAGGCGCCTTCCCCATGCGTACTCGGCGGTCGAACCGGCGCCCTGCCGCTCGATGGTCGCCGACCGGGACGCCGAAGGCCTGTGAACTCAACCACAAGATATTGGGGCTGTCTGAATGAAGTCGATAGCCCATGGAAAAGAAATAGGATAGATGGTGAGCGCGGAAGGAATCGAACCTTCAACCTAGTGATTAAGAGTCACTTGCTCTGCCAATTGAGCTACGCGCCCATCTAGTCATTTTTCAGTTATTTACGAGATTTTTTGCGCCTCTTTCCAGTGCCCGTAGGGCGGATTGGG
>JADFGE010000061.1 GCA_022567855.1 Planctomycetota bacterium
TCATCCAACGCCCAGATCATGCCCCCGGTCGTGCCCACTACACCCAACACGAGTACGCCCGCCATCACACCACCCGCAATCACCGCTTGGCGATGCCGCCGAACGAACTTGCGGACCTGGTATACGGCGCTGGGCGGCGAGGCGAGCACCGGCTCGTCGCTCAGGTGCCGCCGGAGGTCCGCAGCCAAGCCGTTGGCGGTTTCGTAGCGGCGAGTGCGCTCCTTCTCCAGTGACTTCATGATGATCCAATCCAGGTCGCCGCGCAGTTGACGCGACAGATGCGCCGGATCAGTCTTGCGGTGCTTGGCGATGTAGTGGATTGAAGATTGTTGGGAATCAGAAGAGCCCTCACCCCAAGCCCCTCTCCCGGGAGGAGAGGGGAGTTCGCGGCTCAGTTCGCTCAAACGAGTGCTTGGTTTTGACGGTTCTTCTTCGCGAATGATTCGCTGAATCTCACCAAGCGCGGCGCTGCGCAGGCGCTTGGGATCAAAGGGCGTGGTACCGGTCAAAAGTTCGTACAGCAACACGCCCAATGAATAGATATCCGAGCGCGTGTCGATATCCAGCCCGCTCATCTCCGCCTGCTCCGGGGACATGTACTGGGGGGTGCCGATGAGCTGGCGGTACTCGGTGAACAACGTCTTATCCGTCAACTCACGGTTCATGGCCTTGGCGATCCCAAAATCAATCACCTTGGGAACCGGCTTGCCATCGTGCAGCGTCACCATCACGTTGGACGGCTTGATGTCGCGGTGGATGATCCCCTTCTGGTGGGCGTGCTGCACGGCAGCGCAGACAAGCTTGAACAGATCGAGCCGCGCGTGGACCGTCAGGTTGTTCTGGTCGCAGTACTCCGTGATCGGAATGCCCTTGACCAGCTCCATGACAAAGTACGGCCGGCCGGTCTCGGTCGCCCCGGCGTCGAGCACCGTGGCGATGTTGGGATGATTCATCATGGCCAGGGCTTGCCGCTCCGCCTCGAAGCGGGCGATGACCTGTTTCGTATCCATGCCGAGCTTGATGATTTTCAGGGCGACCCGGCGTTTGACGGGTTTTTGTTGCTCGGCCATGTAGACCGCCCCGAACCCGCCCTCGCCGATGAGTTGGAGGAGTTTGTACTTGTCGATGACAGTGCCGGGGCCTTCTGAAAGGGCGGTGCCCACCGTGGCGTCCACCGCCGGCCCGGTGACGAGCGGCTTGGCCAGAAACGCGTCAGCTTTCTCGTGTGCCTCGATGAGCGCCTCGACCTCGGCGCGGAGTGAGGCGTTGTTGCCGCAGGCCCCGTCGAGGAACGCAGACCGCTCGGAGTCGGGGCGATCGAGCACATCGGATAGGATTTGGGGAAGGTCGGGCATAGCTAGGTTCTCCATAGGTCAGTGCGATAGCCGCCCGCCGATCCCCTCAAGAAACTTCAGGATCACTTCGAAAGCCATTGGTACAGTCTGGCACGGCTGTAGGTCCAGTACCGCTCGGCTGTTGCGTGCGAGATGCCAAGGGCCTGGGCCGCCTGAGGGATCGTGAGGCCGACGAAGTAGCGGAGTTTGACGAGCTGCGCCTTGACCGGATCTTCCCGTTCAAGGCGCTCGAGTACTTCACTGAGGGAGACAATATCAGTGTTGTCGTCGCGCACAGCGATAATGGAGTCGTGCAGATCCTCACGCTCTCGTCCGCCGCCATGAACCGCAGCCGCTTTTCGCCTGGCCTGGTCAACAAGAATACGACGCATGGCTTCGGCCGCGGCGCCGAAGAAGTGAGCACGATCGTTGAATTTGCCATCGCTGCTCCCGAGTAGGCGCAAATACGCTTCATGCACGAGCGCAGTGGCCTCGAGCGTCTGCCCAGGTTGTTCGCGGCGAAGGCGCGCCGCGGCGAGCGCACGCAACTCGTCGTACACAGCTTCGAGCAGACGATCAGCTGCGCGTGCATCGCCCGCTTCCATATCCTGAATCATCCGAGTCACGGCGCGGCTACGGTCGACCATCCCTTCATGATACCGCGGCCCCTGGTCAATCCAGCGCCTCTTCGTAGGTTTGGAGGTTGGTCTTCAGCTCTTAGCGCGCTCGGTCACGCAGCGTTAACGGCATTTGTCCGGTCAGATCAACCATGTGGCGAGATGATAGGCAACTGCCACGGTGATTCAGCTCATCCGCTCGCGCCACCTGTACTAGAATCCCCATGCCGGCGTAGCATGTCATTCGACGCACCAAGGCTCAAGCATGCCCAAGATCATCGCCGGCGAATTTCGATCACGCTCGCTCCGGACCATTCCAGGCTCCGAGTTGACGAGACCCATGCTCAGCCGGGTCAAAGAATCAGTGTTCGGAATGTTGCACGAATGGTTCGACGGCGCTCGCGTGCTGGATCTGTTTGCGGGCATAGGGACGGTGGGGCTGGAGGCGGTCAGCCGGGGGGCATCGGCGGTGCTGATGGTCGAGCGGGACGCGACAGTCTTTCGGGTGCTTCAGCGAAACATTGAGACGCTGCAGTGCGGCGATCGAGCCCAGGCGATGCTCGCGGACGCCCTGGCCCAGACCTGCTTGATGCGTGCGCCGCAGCCAGTTGACTTGGTGTTCGTCGATCCGCCCTACGCGCTGATGCACGAAGAAGCGTCTCGCCAGCGGATTTTGGATCAGATCACACGGTGCCGACCAATCATGGGCGACAAAGGGTTCATCGTGCTTCGCAGTCCGCTTGGACCGAGTGAGATCGACTTGTCGATCGAAGCGTTCACGGGTCCGGAACCGCATCAATACCGCAAAGACATGTGGACGCTCTTCTACGAACCGGCTGACAGATTGGCGTGCTCGGCCCAAGACGATCCAGCTCCCCCGTAACCCGCCCAATTTTCTTAGCACGGGAAGTTCCGCAACGGCATGGCAGATTCCCAAGACAACTCGGCGCAACGGTCCGCTGACGATCCCAGGGCGGCAGCGGTGGAGATCGTGCGTACCTTGGCGGGCGCGGGTTTCGAAGCGTATTTCGCCGGCGGTTGTGTGCGCGACAAGCTGATGGGCATCGAGCCGGACGACTACGATGTGGCGACCGAGGCCAAGCCGGAGCAGGTGCGCAGCCTGTTTCGCCGCACCCAACATGTCGGCGAATCGTTCGGCGTGGTGCTCGTCTCGCTGAAAGGGCGCCGGATCGAGGTGGCGACGTTCCGCACCGACGGCGTGTATTCCGACGGGCGCCATCCGGACGGTGTCACGTTCTCCGATGCCCAGCACGATGCGCGACGTCGGGACTTCACGATCAACGGCCTG
Organism: Planctomycetota bacterium; assembly: GCA_022567855.1. GTDB lineage: Bacteria > Planctomycetota > Phycisphaerae > Phycisphaerales > SM1A02 > JADFNO01. Next base: position 3,261 of record JADFGE010000061.1, read on the forward strand.
TTTGAGAATCCCCTTACCGACGAGGTGATTGACTACGTTGACGGTCAAGCGGACCTCGAAGCGAAGGTGATCCGAGCGATCGGCGACCCGCGGGCTCGATTGCACGAGGACCGGTTGAGAATGTTGCGGGCCGTGCGGTTCGCGGCCCGGTTCGCCTTCACGATCGACGAGCAGACCGCTGAGGCCATCCGCGCCGCGGCCGGCGACCTGCGCGGGGTCAGCCGCGAACGGATCGCCCAGGAGGTCATGCGGATGTTGGCTGATCCCAACCGCGGACCGGCCGCACAGCAGTTGCAAGACCTCGGTCTGGATGCGGCGATCCTTGGCGAGCAGAACTTGACCGTCGCGCCGACCCGCCTGGGACGACTGCCCGACTCGACGCCGTACGCGACGGCACTGGCCGCGTGGCTGCTGGATCGGCACGAAGGCCGGGACAGCGGACTTGGTGACCGCGCCCGGCGCTGGGCGGGCCAGCTCATGCTCTCCAACGCTCAGAAGCAGGCCATGACGGCCGTTCTGGACATCCATGACGTGTTGCGGGGCGCGTGGCCGGAGTTGGGGGTGGCTCGGCAAAAGCGCCTCGCCTCGACGCCAGCGTTCGAGGAGGCATTGGCGATCCTGCAGACGAGCGATCCGCAGAGCTGTGTTGAAATCCGCCGCCGGGTGCTCACCCTCGCCGAGACCCAGCTCCAGCCCGCACCGCTGATCGACGGTAATGACCTTTTGACCAGAGGATTGACGCCTGGGCCGGTATTCAAGCGCGTGCTGGACGCGGTCTACGACGCCCAATTGGAAGGCAGCGTCCGAGACAAGGAAGCAGCCCTGACGCTGGCCGAGGCGGTCGCCGGGACGCTGAAACCCTCGTCGGAGGGGCCTTCTCGTTAGTCGGTCGCGCCGAGTCCGGGATCGGGGGATCGGATATCGGTCCGCTGGCGAAAAAGTCTTCGGAATGGAACTTTGCGGGGCCCCTAGCGTCGGATAGACTACTGCTAGGTACGTTTTGCCCGGCCGGCGCGGCCGGGTGGGCCTCGACTGCGGCCGTTGTGCTGAGGCGCAGCCGGGTCGCTGCTTGCTTGATCTGACAGGTGAGGAAACACCCATGAAATCCCGCTTCACAGCCTGGATGAACGTCACGTTGATCGCCGTTTTCGTTGCCCTGATGATCCCTTCAATGGGGCTGGCCCAAGCCGACGACGATCCCCGCACGGAGGACATCGTGTACATGGCCGACGGCCGAGTGCTCCACGGCCATATCCTGAGCGAGACGTCGGCTCAGGTGATCTTCCAGTACATCGATCGGAAGCTCAACTTGCAGACCAAGCTCACGCTGGCTCGTGAGAACATCGACCGCATCGACCGGGACGTGCCGATCGAAGATCCGATCGAAACGAAGGTGAAGCGGCCCAGCCCCAGTAAGTCGGCGACGACCCAAACGGGGGAGTGGAGCGGGTACGGGCACTTCCGGGCCGACAGCGACGCCGAGAACGTCCCGAGCTTCTATTTCGTTCCGATGAAAGGCCAGATGGGAACGGACATTACGGCCTCGATCTACAAGGAACTGGTCGATGATATTCGCGAGGTCAATCCAGACGTCATCATCATTGTGATGAATAGTGCCGACTACGCGGACACGTTCGCCACGGCGATCGGCGAAGCGGAGCCGGGTGACATCAGTCGCCCGGAGTTCGATGACTACAAGGACATTGTCAATATTTTCCACGATGATCTGGAGGAGTATCGGCAAGTCATTTGGGTGCAAGACGCAGTCGGCATCGCGTCGACGGTTGCTCTCGCGTGGGAAGAGCTTTATATGACGCCCGACGCGCGCCTCGGCGGAATGAGAATGGTCATTGAGTTGACGGGCGCTGATAAGTGGTCCGACGACGATATACGCGCGAAGATGATGGCGGCGTGGATGGGATCAGCCAAGTCGTTACTCGAGTACGGGGGGTATGCGTACGAACTGGCCGATGCAATGATGTACGCCCCGAATATGCTTAGCGCATCTTTCAAAGGGCGTGAAGTCGTGTGGACATTGGACGAAGCCGGGGAGTTCGTCATCGACAACGACGACGAGAAAACAGCGAATTTCAGGGCCAAGGCTGCGGAGGATTTGCTGATCAGCGACGGCACTGCCGAAACGCTCGACGATCTCGCGTTGCTGCTGGGATTCCGTGAATATCGCGTGGTCGACGAGTACGCTAAAAAGGTCGTCGATGGATACCGGAAGGCTTGGCGCGGTGCGTACAGTAACGCAGTTGCCTCGTGGAAAGATTACGAACAGTACATCGGATGGGCCAACGGCGAGGACGCGCTGCAGTATCTGGGCAAGGCCAAGCGAATGATTGAGCGAATCATCAGGGCGATGGATCGCTACCCTCCAGTTGAATTGAAATGGAAACAGGAGATGGGATCTGACAAGTTCCAGCTCGAGATGTTGGTTGAGCAACTAAAACAACGGATTCGCGCCTTGCGGCAACAGCGCGGCACTCGTGGGGGCGGTGGAGGCGGCATGGGAACCGGTGGGGGGTGAGTCGAGCTTGTGCCTTGGTTGGGTTTTTCCGAATTCGTCGGTGCTTTGATGAACCGATTAAGTGAGGCTGAGATATGAAGTATTCGTCCTTAAGGATTATTGCGTGTTGCTTTGCCCTGGCTATCGTCGCGACGGCGCTCGCGGCGCCGTCAATCGAGATCCGTCTCAAGAACGGCTCTGCCTGGCGGGGCGAGCTCAAAGACTTCGTGCAGGTGAAGTTCGTTGAACAGAATATCGAGATACAAATGACGGGCCGGCTCGTCGACGCGACCAAGTACTACATCAAGATCGATGGTGAGCTGGGAACAAAAACGATCTTCAATGGCGACATCCGCTCGATGCGCACGCTTACAGATTCGGAGATGGCCGATGCGAAGAGTTCTTCCGAGCCGCGCAGCAACAAACGGGGCGCCAAGGAACCGGCCGCTACGGATGTGGAGAATCAATCTCGCGGCGTGCTCGTGCTCCCGATGTCTGGGATGGTCGGCGAGACGTTCCGCGCGCAGGAAATCAAGAAGATCGGAGTTCACGCAGATTCCGTCGGTCCCGGCCAAATCATTATTCTGCTGTTCGACTCCCACGGCGGTTACGCCGCCGCGATGGAGCCTATTCACAAGGCGATCCTTGACGTGAAGAAACGTCATCGGGTCATCGCCTGGATCAAGACCGCAATCTCAGCAGCTGCCGCTTCCTCGCTCGCTTGCGACGAAATCTACTTCATGACTGAAGGTACGCTGGGCGCGATGACAACCTATGCCGGAACCAAAGCCCTCAAAGACGAGGAGTTGCAGGCATGGTTGGATCTCGCCGCCAAGTTCATGGAGAACGGCGGTCGCTACCCCTACATCGCGCACGCCATGGTCACCGCCCCGGCCTTGCTGTCTTACGACAAGGATCCCGAGACAGGCGAGGTCACTTGGCACAATGACCTGTCAGGTGAAACGGTGCTTTCCACGGACACAACGAACCTCGTGTTCACTTCAGGCACTGCCGTCGATTCCGGCTTTGCAGACGGAATTGCCGACACCGGCAAGGAACTGGCGGAGCTGCTCGATCTGGGCGAATGGCGAGAGATCGACACCTATGGTCGATCGATCGCCAAAGACTGGCAGGACACCGTCGAGAAGGCCAAGGAGGAAATCCCACGCTTGTTGGCGCGCCGGAATATGACCACCGGCACACCGGAGCAGCGCATCGGAGCGCTCATTCGTATCTACGAGAAGCTGATCAAGTGGATTGATCGGGCTCCATCAATAGCCAAGCGGATGATACCGGTCTCGAAGGATTTCTTGGAGCGAGAGATCCGCGATCTTCGCAAGCAACTGGCCGACCTCAGGAAAAGGCGATAACCGGATTCGGGTCAGCAACGAACTTTGACGCCCGCTCGGCGAATCGCCGAGCGGCTTCTTTGTGCGCCGGACCACCCGAGCCTAATCCGTGTCATCCACACCAAGCCCCTCGATGAGCGCCGCCCCGGCCTGTATGTCCGCCGATGACTTCGCCACCGCGTCGCTGATCGGCTCGAATCGGCCGCCCAAGTGCTGGGCGAGAAACACCTCACTGATGGCGAAGAAGGCCATGCTGTTCTCCGGCCGGGCGAAACCGTGCCCTTCATCCGGGAACACGACATAGGTCACCGGCAGATTCTTGGCCTGCATCGCCTCGACGATCATTTGGCTCTGCGCCTCCTTCACACGCGGATCGTTTTTCCCCTGGCCGATCAGAAGCGGCCGGCGGATCGCATCAACTCTGCTCAACGGCGAGATGGATTGGAGATACTCCGGCTCATCGAGCGAGCCGACGCGCGTCTCGAACAGGGCCTTGATCGGCTCCCAATAGGGTGGGATGCCCTTGATGAGTGCGGCAACGTCCGACGGGCCGACGATATCCACGCCCGCCGCGAAGAACTCCGGCGTAAACGTCAGGCCCACGAGCGCGGCATACCCGCCATAACTTCCGCCCATGATCGCCACCCGGTCTGGATCGGCAATCTTTTCGCCCACCGCCCAGTTGACGGCGTCGATGAGGTCGTCGTGCATGGCCCCGGCCCACTCGTTATCGCCGGCGTTGACGAACCGCTTGCCGAAACCCGTGGATCCACGGAAATTAACGCTGAGCACGGCGTACCCGCGGTTGGCCAGCCATTGATGCAGCGAATTGTATCCCCAGGCGTCTCGACTCCAGGGCCCACCGTGAACCAACAAGACCATGGGCAGATTCCTCGGCTTGATTCCCAAAGGCGTCGTGAGATAGCTCACCAGCTTCAGGCCGTCGCGCGCGGTGATCACGATCGGCTTCATCTTGGCTAGCTTATAGTCGGCGAGCTGCGAACGGTTCGTGAACAAGAAGGTCGCCTCGCCCGCGTCACGGTCGTATAGGAAGTACTCGACCGGCCCGTCGTCTCTCACGTAGGCCACGGTCCAGAGCCGGTCGTCATGACTGCGACTCGAAACCAACATCTCGCCGTCCCGGAGGTTGGTGAGATAGTTCCAGTCGTCTTGGATCGCCGGGTCGAGGATTTTCCATTCCCGCCGTGTGTACTCGGAAGCAACAGCCTGGGGCCGACCGGTGTCGGGATCGAACACAACACGGCTGATATCTGCCTGGTCGCTGCGGGCGATGAGGTCAAAAGTCGGTTCGTCGCCGGCCATCAAGTAGGCGTAAAGCTGGGCCGTATCGCCGGCGCGCGAGTCAAGCAGGTAGATCGACGCGCCGTCGCGGGAGAACCCGGCTAGGCCCGACGTCAGCGCGTCCTCCCTCGTCCAGTGAACCAGCTCGTACCACGGCTGGTCATCGCTGTCGCGCACAAACACAACTAGGCCACCATCCTTGAGGAAGCGCATGCCGGCGCGGACCTGGAATCGACTATCCGCCAAGAGGGCGGCGTAGCCCTCGTTCTGGAGAACGAGCTGTCGCTCTCCGGTGCGCGTGTTGATTCGCCACACGTCGTGAAGCTGGGGATCGCGATCGTTGATCCCGACCAGGATCTCGTCGGGGAAGTCCTGGTCGGTCGCAATAACGCGGGCCTGAATCGATTCGAACGGCGTCAGATCAAGTTCGCTGCCGGTTTCGAGATTCACCGCGTACAAATGGAAGTTCTCGTTGCCCGCGACATCCTGTGCGTAAATGATCTGCTCGCTGTTGTGGGCCCAGAAATAGATGCGGATGGGACGTTCGGTCGCGTTGGTCAGCGGCCTGGCGTCGTCCTGGCCGATCGTCTGCACCCACACGTTGAGCACGTCGTTATGCGGCGCGAGATAGCTGAGGCGCATCCCGTCGGGGCTGATTCGCACCGCGGCCCGATCAGGGTTCCCGAACAGCACGTGGCGCGGAATCAGGTTTTCTTGTTGGCCTTGTGTTGCGCGAGCTGGCGGCGCGGCGATGATGAGTCCGGCTCCGAGCAAAACGGAGGTGAACGCGGGACGCAAGTGGTACATCAGTTGAACCCTCCAGACTGTAGATGAAACCGGCCGGTTCCAGGCCGGCCGTTCCGACCGAGCAGCGGTCAGTATCTGACCAAGCGTAGCCACTTCGTCGAAGTGGTGCATCACCAAGCTGAGGCAGCGGAGCCTGCTTGACGATCCGCCGGTGGCATCATCGCCCGCAGCCGGCTGACACTTCGGCGGCACAAGGACACAATGGTGGTTTCGGCGTGGGGTGCCGTCGGCGGCAGGGGGGTGGGAGTCAGATATCGCTTTCGAAGAACTTGAGGACGGCCGGGCCGACTGTTACGGCTATTCCGTCGCGAAGTCGAACTCGGTCCACGCGTTTGCCGTCCAGGAACGTACCGCCGGTGGAGCCGAGGTCACGGAGCACGAAATCCTGACCCTCCCGCTCGATGGTGCAGTGCTCCCTGGAGACGGACTTGGCGCGGATTTGGATATCACAGTTCTCGTCCCGACCGACGAGTACTTCGTCGCTGTCGCCAAGGGCAAATGCTCGCAGCAGCTTTCCTTGTTGGTTGCAAACGTGAATTTCCAGCATGCGACAGGCCTCCCGCAGACGCCGGGGCGTACGGTAACCGAGACTCGCCCTTCATTGTGATGCAGTTGCCCCTGTCTGCCAAGCGCCGAACCGGAGGAATTCTCAGGAAACCGCAGCCGCAGCTACACTCTCCGGCCATGCGTTGGCTCATCGACGCGGTCTATCTGGCCGTCGCCCTGATCACGTCCCCGGTCTGGCTGGTGCGAATGATCCGCACGGGGAAGATCAAGACCGACTGGCGCGGGCGCTTCGGCCACACCGCCCCCAGCCCCGAGGCGGGTTCAGGGCGCGTACTCGTCCACACCGTCTCGGTGGGCGAGGTCAACGCCGTTGAGCTGCTGCTGAGTCGCCTCGCCGAATCGATCGGCACGCACCAGATCATCGTTTCCACCACGACCGACACGGGCTTCGCCCGCGCGACCAGCCTCTATGGCCGCCGCTTCCACGTCGTTCGCTATCCCTTCGATTTTTCGGTCTGCGTCGAGCGATTCCTCGACGCGGTCAGGCCTGACGTCGTCGCCTGCTTTGAGTTGGAGCTCTGGCCGAATTTCGTCCGTTCCTGCTCGCGGCGCGGCATCGGGGTCTGTGTGATCAACGGCCGGCTTAGTGAGCGCAGCTTCCGTCGCTATCGCCTGATTCACCCTCTGATTCGCGGGCTGTTCGGCCAAGTGGCATTCGTAGCCGTCCAAAACGAGCCGTACGCCGCGCGCTTCCGACAGCTCGGCGTCTCCGGGGCGCAGGTCCATATCACCGGAACCATGAAGTGGGACGCCGCACGAATCACCGACGACGTTGACGGGTCCGAGGAACTCGCGGCCGCGCTCGGCATCGACCGCGCCCGCCCGCTGGTGGTGGCCGGTTCGACCGCCCCGG
>JADFGE010000345.1 GCA_022567855.1 Planctomycetota bacterium
TCGACGACGACCGACGAGGGCAAGATTCAGATCGGGTTTTATTCCTACCACGCGGATATGAAGGGCAAGGTCGGCAGCGCGTGGAAATGGACCAATGGCAAGCGCGGGCTTTTGAGGCGCAACCGGTGGTACTGCATCGAGCAGTACGTCAAGCTCAACACACCCGGCAAGAAGAACGGCGTCGTGCGGGGATGGGTCGATGGTAAGCCGGCGTTTGTGAAGAAAGACATTCGCTTCCGCGACGTGCCGAGCTTGAAGATCGAGCGTGTGTGGCTTGAGGTGTACCTCGGCGGCTCCAAGACGGCGGCGAAAGATCATCATCTCTATATTGATGATGTCGTCATTTCGCGCAAGTACATCGGACCCCGCCCCCGGAAGTAGCCCTACCTCCGTACATAACTGTCGTCTTGGCCCGGTTTATTGAGTCCTGTGAGGGCAATGATCGATGGGTACCTTCAGTCCAGGCGTATCTCTCCCAGCCGTACATGAATATGTGCGGGCGCCCGCGGATATGCATCCGCGGCTGGTACGACTGACCTCGCCGAACATTACGAACACAGGACTCAATAGCCGCGAGCTGCAGGCGAGCGCTCAAGACGGTTTATCGAGACGACCCTGACAGAGCTGGGGACGAACGGGGGGAAATGAAAACTGGGGATATAGGACTTGAACCTATACTAACTGATCCAGAGTCAGCCGTGCTACCATTACACCAATCCCCAAGTGTCGCGTGCTTCAGCATCCGCGAACCGGCACGATTGTATATCGTCGCCGGGAAGGATCAACTACACCACTGAGGCCGCATGAGCGAGATTGATATCACCATGGAATGGCTGCCGGGGCGGTACGCGGTGTGTCGGTTCGATCCTTCTGCATCGATTCCCGGATGGGCGCTGGCGGGTGGGGGGTTTGTCAGTATCACGCATAGTGAACGGGAGCTGTCGATTGTCGCCGCCGAGTCGATCGTACCGGCCGAGGTGAAGGCCGAGCGCGGCTGGGCGGCCATGCGCGTGGTCGGGAAACTGGATTTCTCGATCGTCGGCCTGTTGGCGAAGTTGACCGGCGCTCTGGCCGAGGCGGGAATCCCGTGCTTCGCGATCTCCACGTATGACACGGATTACATTTTGGTGAAGCAACAGGATGCGGACGATGCGGCGGAGGCGCTAGGGAAGGTTGCCCAAGTGACGCGGCGTCCGGAGGCCGCCCGCTAAACGTGGGCGCGACGGATTGGTGCCGTTCGCAACGTTTAGCGGCGGGGCCCCGCCCCGCGCGCTCGGGGGCAGATTGGCGTCGCGTCACGGCGTCCGGAGGCCGCCCGCTAAACGGTGCGCGCCGGCGATTGCACCAAACACTCGGCGATTTGGACGGCGTTGAGGGCGGCGCCTTTACGAAGTTGGTCGCCGGCGATGAAGAGATTCAATCCCATGTCCGCCGGCTGTGATCGATCAGCGCGAATCCGCCCCACAAGCACATCATCCAACCCCGTGGCGTCGATCGGCTCGGGGAATTTGTTCGCGTCACGATCATCGACGACCTTCACGCCGGGGGCGGTTTGCAAAATATCGCGAGCCTGATCTTCATGCAGCGGTTGACGGAACGTGAGATTGACCGCAGCGCAGTGAGCGCGCAGGACCGGAACCCGAATGCAGGTAACGGTCACCCGGACGGAATCGTCGCCCCATATCTTGTTCGTCTCGGCGATGATTTTGCTTTCCTCGAAGTTGGAGCCATCCGGTCCGATGGGGGAGTTGTGGCTGAAGACGTTGAACAGGTATTGTCGTCCCAGGACATCGGTCGTGTACGGCCGACCTTGAGCGTAATCGTGTGCTTGCTGCTGCAATGCGCGCATCCAGGCGGCGCCGGCTCCGGAGGCGGCCTGATACGTGCTGACGACCATGCGCTCGATGCCGACGGCTCGGTGCAGCGGGGTGACCGCCATCAGCACGACAATGGCTGCGCAATTGGGGACCGCGACAATCCCGGGTTGTGGAAAGTCATCCAGCACGTTGCCGTTGATTTCGGGGATAATCAGCGGGACATTCTCGTCCATGCGAAAGGCGCTGGAGTTGTCGATGACGACGGCCCCTTGGTTGATCGCGATGGGAGCGAACGTTTTACTTACAGACGCCCCAGCGGAAAAGAAGGCGAGATCGATGCGGTCGAAGCTGTTTTCGGTCAATTCCTCGACGGCCAAACGCTGACCACAATGCTCGATGGTCGACCCGGCGGAGCGCGACGAGGCCAGCAGTCGCAGCGACTTGTGGCGGAAGGTCCGCTGGTGAAGAATCAGCAGCAACTCTCGGCCGACGGCGCCGGTCGCTCCTACGATGGCTATGTTTGGGCGGGCGGGCAGGAGCACGAGGCGGTTCTCCAGGAACGCGACGTACAGTGTACCATCGCATCTCGCCGCATCGCCCGGCGAGGCGTGAGGAGTGATTCATGAGCGACGATTACACGACGGTGGACGGGGCCATGGTAGGCGTGTTGATGGGCAGCAAGTCGGATTGGCCGACCATGCAGGCGAGCACCGAGATGTTGTCGCAGTTGGGGATCGCATACGAGTGCAACGCGATCTCGGCCCATCGCGCGCCGGCTCGTTTGGCGGACTACTGCAAAACTGCCCAACCGCGCGGGCTCAAGGTGCTGATCTGTGCCGCGGGCGGGGCAG
>JADFGE010000062.1 GCA_022567855.1 Planctomycetota bacterium
CGGTGTCTTCAGTCAATGCCGGTGTGTTATCGCGATCAAAGCCTTCATTGAGCATCATCGCGGCGCTAAACTGATCGCCTCGGTACGCCAGTTCCACGCCTTGGGAACGGTCTTGATTGAATTCTTCGTTGACCAATGATCGTTCGACCGCCAACTGCCGGGCGCTAGAGACCAATTCCTCTCTCATAAACGGCGGCTTGAATTGGCCGAAGCGAAGCGTCCAATGGTCGCCGAAGGCTTTGGCGATGAATGCGTCTTGCAAGCCGAAACTGCCACCATCTCTGCTGGCCGAGGATTGAATCCGATATTGCCAACTCGGATCGATGACGTTCCCGCTGAAGATCAGCTTCGTGCGACGGTTCTCAAATCCCCAACGGTGGTCATCGTCAGGGCTATCGTCTTGTGTGTTGTAGACAAGGCGAGCCTGTAGTTGACCTTGCACCTTCAGCAAGAAGTTGCCGTCAGCGCTGCCGAGAAAGAAATTCTTGTTCCAACCGGCGGTGAGGCCGTCTTGGAGCAGGCTGCTTCGGGTGTCGGCATCAGCCAGCACATCGTATACGAGCGCGCGAATCTCATCTGCCCGTTTAGCTGTGAGCCATTGGTCATTGTTCGCCGATTGAAGCTGATCAACGGTGCGCTCCAGGTCAGCGATTCTTGCTGCAAGCTCTTTGATCGTTGACCGGGACTTGGTTGACTGGCCGTAAGGCGAGGGTTGCTGGGCGGTTGCGTGCGATGCCATTGCGTGGCCGAGGAACAGGGCAGGGATGATCCGGATGAGCTGCCTTGACCGATCCGAAATGAGCTGGAACATACGAACTCTCCTGGTGCGGCGATGGGCATTGAGCTGTCGCAGGGGGCGAGAGAATAGCGAAGGGGGGTAGGTCTGCCCGGCAGGGTCGTTTTGTGGATATCAAGAGCCCCGAATTGGGCTGGTAGCCTAGGAAACCGGTGTCTTTCGAGCTTTTTCGATCTCGCGCTTGACGCTACCAGTCCCGGTCCGTTGCCGCTAGAATGACGGGTATGCGGTCATCGACCGAATTCAGTGCCGCGAGGGGGCACTGGGAATCATCAACCAGTCGGACGCGGCGACCAGCGGCGCGACAACGCATCCCATGGTGCGTGCGCTGTACGCCCGTCCACGAAACACGGAAGTGCCAGTCGCAAGTAATCGGAGGGACGCGACATGCCCAAACGGATTGGGGTCTGGATTGATCACGCCAAAGCTCATCTTGTCGTTCTGGAGAACCAAGGTGCACCAGAAGTAGTAACGATCGCATCAGACGTTGAACATCGTCACAAGGCGATGCCCACCGGCAGTCCGGCCGTGCCGGGACAGCGCCACGGCGCTCCAATCAAGCGCTACGAGCACCGCCGCGAACAAGAGAAACACCGGTACTACGAACAGATCGTCGACGCTATTCGGGTTGCCGACAGCATCGTCATCATGGGGCCGGGGCTGGCCAAAAACGAGCTGATCAAAGAGATACGCAAACACCATCAGCTGGCGGGACTTGTGCTTGCGGTCGAGCCGGCGGACAAGAAGCTGACGCCGGCGCAGCTCGTGGCCAAGGTGCGAGCGGCCTTCGACGAACCGCTGCCCCGTGGCGTCCCCCAGCGCGGCCCGCTGAGCCACACGCCGCACGAACTGAATCGCGGCAACGGCCGGGCTCACGATCGCCGCGGCGACGAGGAGATATTGGCAGCCCAGCGGTCCGAGGCAGAGACCGATTGAGCGACGGACGGAGCCGCGGATCGAAGTCTTACCCGTGGAGGAGGCGCCACTCTCTATCTTTCTCGCCGATCAAGAAGCGTTGTTCCTGCCAAGCTCGAACTGACTGAAGTGGATCGTTGCAGCCTTGCTCGCCGATTCATCCCTCCTATCGCCTGGCGCAAGAAACCGCCCGGACCCCATTGGCGGCGTGTCATGACTGACGAAATGACACAATCCCAGGAATAGCGGCACTTTACGAGCCGTAACGAATCTTAGCGCTTGGCGATGACTGCGCTGTGACTGCCTGTCTTGGTCGCCGCGCTTTGTCCCGCTGATTTGGGTCAGGATTGCCCAGTTACCTCGACGAGGCCCAGCGGTACAAGGAGGAGCGAAATCACGCCGGCAACTTCCCCAAGAAAAGTCTTGACCGCCTACGACCCTTGTAGTAGACTGCTACGACTGTTGTAGTAGGTTCGACCGCAAGCGCCCACGGGAGCCGCCATGACCGCACGCGAAGCTGAAATCGGACAAGCCGAACTCGAGGTGCTTCAGACGCTTTGGGAGCACGGCCCGGCCACGGTTCGTGACGTGATGAACGTCCTGCACGAGCGCGGCCGGCAGCTTGCCTACACGACCGTGCTGACGTTCCTGACGAGGCTGGAGCAGAAAGGTTGCGTGACGAGCGACAAATCGGGTCTCGCCTATGTGTATCGCCCGAAGGTCACGCGCGACAAGGTTTCTCGCTCGCGGCTGGAGGCCGTGCTGGATGCGTTTTACGACGGCTCGCCGGGGCCGCTGGTGTTGCAGTTGATCCGGGAGGGCAAGTTCACGAACGCTGAAATCGCGGAGCTGCAGGAAGTCATTGATGGATTAGACGCGAAACATCAGCGTCGGACGCGGTCTTCACCCTGATTATTCATCACCACAGAGACACAGAGGACACAGAGGCTTGGCACAGAGGAAGTTATGAGTAATTGCGTTGGGGATGTCTCAGCACAGGCTGCACACAGGTTGGCAGGGCCCACGTCCGGTCAACCTCGACTATCGCTTGTTCTCTGTGCTCTCTGTGTCTCAGTGGTGCATTTTCCGGGCTAAAGGAGATGGCTTTGGAACTGGTGTCGATCGATCTGTTGTGGCGGGGCGCCTTAGCGGTGATCCCGCTGGCGATCGTGGTGGCGATCGTCTGCTGGTGGATGCCTTGCCGACCGTCTACCCGGCACACGTTATGGCTGATCGTGCTGGGTTTCTTCGCCGTAGCGCCGTTCATGCCCCGCGTGCCGATTCCACAGATCGCCGCGCTCAATTTCACCGCAGCGGATGCCGAGGTCGTGCCTCAATCGTTGCCCTCGAGTCAAACCCTCCATCCGCCGGGCGTGGATGTCGGCCGACGCTGGTCTATGCACTCCGCCGATGTTCTGCTAGAGGGGCTGCCAACAACAGCTCCGGTGCGAGCCGCCGCGGTACGACCTGACGGCGCGCTCGAATCAAAAACAGCCTTTGTCGAATCGGACCGGAGCATGGCCCCGGGGAGCCCGCATGTTGGCAAGTCCGTCCTCCCTGCGACTGCCACAAAGTCGCGTATGCCCCACATCCCCGGGGTCGCTCCGTCCGTCGAGCCCAAGCCAAGTCCATCGTCCGTATCCAAGACCGGCGGCGGCATGTCTGATCGCAACGAGCAAGCCGTATCACGTGCTCATCCTCTTCCGGTAGCGCTAGGTCGTTGGATTGAATATGCAGCGGGTGTTCGCGACGCTGTGATGGGGTTGCCACCCATACCCGCGCTCGTCTGGATCGGCGGAATCGTAGTGTTGCTGATCGTGGCCGGCTTGCGGATCGGCCGGTCCGTACAGTTGGTGCGGGCGGCGACGCCGGCCCCGCCCTCGGTGGTGAATATGGTGGCGGCGGCATCGACGCACCTTGCGCTGAGGCGGTCACCGCTGACGTTGATGACCGACCGGGCCATTTCACCGATGCTCTGGTGCGGTCGGCATGTGTACTTGATCCTCCCGCGACAGTTGTGGGAGCAGCTTGATGAGGTGGGGCGGCAGGCGGTCGTCTACCACGAATTGGCGCATCTTCGGCGCCGCGACCACTGGGTGTGCTGGGCCGAGCTGATCATCGGCGGGCTCTATTGGTGGAACCCGGTCGTGTGGTTTGTTCGGCTGCGATTGCGCGAGGAAGCGGACCTCTGCTGCGACGCTTGGGTGACCGCATTGCTTCCCACCGGCCGACGCGCCTACGCCCAAGCCCTGCTTGATGCGCGAAAGCACACGAGCGTAACCCAACCCGCCATGCCCTGTGTTGGGCTTGGCGTCACAACAAAACGAGCAAAACGATTTGCGAGGAGACTCACAATGGTAATGACCGAACACGTAAGGCCGCGACTGTCGATTCGCGGCTTGGCCTTGGCGTGCGCGCTGGCGGTGGGTGGATTCATCGTGACGCCGTTGTGGGCCTGCCCGCCCTCAGAGCGAGCGCCCACGACCCCCAAGCTAATGAAACTGCGCGCCGTTGGGCCGCTAAGCGCACCTCGACCGCCGGCCGAAACGCAACCCGATCGTGATCGAACAACCTTCGAGCAGTTCATGCGGGGGCGCGATGGTCGCTCGCTCCAAAGGCAACTGGATGAGCTCGAACGGCAGCTTGACCGTCTACAAAAGGAACTGGAGCAGCGCTCCCGTAGCGGTGTACGCGACCGCAGAGCACCGCAGGACCAGTTTCGCACCAGACTTGAGGTTCGCCCGGCACCGGGCCCCAAGACACGGGTACGCAAATCCAGAGCCAGCCTCGGCAAGTTCGAAATCCCGAGCGTCGAGGTCCACATTCAAGTTCCCGACCTGAAGTTTCCGCGCGGCTTGGTCCTGGCCGCACCGCTGACGCCAGCACGGCCACCGTCGCTGGCTATCACAGCCGCGCCGTTGGCACGCCTTCGCTTGGCGGAGGCGCTGCAATCCGCTGCCATCGCCGGCGGCGGCGACGCCTGCTGCGAGAAGGTTGTCACCAAGACATACAAGCTGTCCAAAGGCAAGCTCGATGCAATGACCGAACTGATGCGCCGTGATGATGTCCCGATCTTGATTCGCCCGGGCGACGACGGCATCGAAGTCTACGGCAATCAAGCGCAGCACATGATTTTCGGCGCGTTCGTCAAGATGATCGACGGCGAAGATCAGGTCGAGTCGTACGAGTTGTCCGAGGGCAAGCTCGGGGCGCTCACCGAACTGATGGCGCGCGACGATGTGCCGATCATCATCGAGCCGGGTGATGATTCAATCACCGTGCACGGCAACGATCTGGAGCAGGCCATCTTCAAAGCGTTCGTGAACATGATCAGCGAGACGAAGAAGGTCTCCCAAGCGACCGAGCCGTCCGAACCAGGCGCGGCCCCGTCCTACCGAAACTGGACCCAGCTTGCCGAGCAGTATGAGAAGCAGGCGACCGAGGCTTACCGCGATAGCGTCAAGAAGTGGGCTGAGATCGCCGAGCAATACGAGGGTCAGGCCGTCAAGTGGTTGTACAACAAGCAGGTCGAGGCGATGCTGAAGGCTGTTGAGGGCCAGGTATCGAACGCGACCCAGGCTGCGAGAATGGCTGCCCAGTCGCTGCGCGCCCAAGAGTGGGCTGAGGCCCTCAGCGAGAAGGCCGAACAGATCGAGGAAGAAGCCTCCGAGCTTGAGGACGACGATGATCGCGGTCAGTTGCTTCGCAAGATCCAACAGATCATCCGCCAGGTTGAGGCGATGCTCCGACAGGCCGAATCGCTGCAAGATGAGGCCGACACCGCTGAGGATCAGGCGGACGCTCTTCGAGATCACGCCGACGAGATCCGGGAGGTGATCGAGGAAATTCGCGAGACGGAGGTTGTATCGAGAGGCCGTTGAGTTACTTCAGGTGGCCGCAAGAAGACCAGTGGCGCTGCCGTGCAGCGGAGCGAGGCATGCTCAGCGGCTTCGCTCCGCTTCGCCGTTTTCATTCAGGTCGAGTACGATGGGCCCAACGCCTGTAGATCGGTACGGCCAGGAGCAAGTCGCAAGACCCTTACGACACGGCAGAAAGGTTCGCCAATGCGTATCCCGCGTACGGCAGCAGCGCTGAGCATCTGTAGCCTGCTGGTTTTCCTCACGGCGGCTGGGGCCCAGGACGTCGGCCCCAACGCGACCGATCTTCGCGATTACTACACCGCCAACGGTCTGCTCCAGCGCGGAATGTATGACCTCGCCGTCACCGAGTATCGCACGTTCCTCGATGCGCACCCGAGCCACGCGAAGGCCCCAACCGCCCGCTACGGTCTAAGCGTCTGCCTGTTCCGACTCCAGCGGCACGAGGAGGCGGTGTCACAACTGAAGCGCATTCGGGGCGATGACGACTTCGCCTACGCCGCAGAAGTTGCGACGATTCTCGGCCAATGCCACCTCGCACTGGGAAACTTTTCCGACGCGACCACTTCATTTGGCGAGGTTGTCCGGAAGCATCCTGAGCACGACCTCGCTGATGATGCTGCCGCCGGCCAAGCCGAAGCCTTGTACCGCGACGGCAAGTTCGAGCAGGTGAAGCAGCCGTGCGAGACGCTCGTTTCGCGCTGGCCTGACAGTCCGCATCGCGAACGCGCCGAGTTGTTCTGGGGTTTGGCGGACATGGCCCAGGGTGAGTACGCCCAAGCCGCCCAACGCTTCGAGGCCACGAGGGATCGCTTTCCCACCGGCCGGTACGCCGATCAAATGTCGCTGTTGCTTGGACAATCGTTGCACCGATCCAGTTCACTGGGCCAGGCGGCCCGGCAGTATCGGCAGGTGATTGATACCGCACGTCGCGCGTATGTGCCCGACGCGCTGTATGGATTAGCGGTGATCGAGCATGGCGCCGGCGAATTGGAGCCGGCCGGTGAACGGCTGGACCGATTGCTTGAGGAGTTCGACGATCACACGCTCGTGCCGGCTGCGCAACTGCTGCGTGGACGGGTCTGGTTCGATCTGAGGGAGGAGCCCAAGGCGTCGGCGCTGTTTGAGAAAGTTGCGAAAGTTGACGGCGAGTACCGGGACGATGCGGTGTATTGGTTGGCGAAGTGCGACCTGCGCCGGGACGAACCGGCCCGTGCCGCCGCTCGGCTCACCGACGCCATCGCCACGTTTCCCGAGAGTGAACTGCTCCCGGAGATGACGTATGACCGTGCGGTCGCGCTGTTGCGGGCCGGCGAACCCGATGAAGCGATCGGCACGCTGCGGACCTTCAGATCGCGTTACCCTGAGCACACGCTGGCAGCGGGGGCCCTGCATCTAATGGCGATGACCGAGCACCAGCAGCGCCGATACGACTCGAGCGTGCGCCTCTGCCGGGAGTTTGAGGTGAATTACCCCGACCACGAGCTGGCCGGGTCGATCGCATTTCTCAGAGCCGAGAACCTGTTTCTCGCCAAGAACTATCAGGACGCTGCGGAAGCGTTCACGACGTTCCTCGGTCGCTACCCGGACGATGCGCAAGCGTCCAAGGCAACGTATCGGCTCGGCATGTCGCAGTATCACCGTCGGCGGTTCGATGAATCAGCGCAGGTGTTGGCGGCGGTAGTCGATGGTCAGGACACGCCGAGCGAATTCGCCAGCGCCCTCCTCGCCGTCGGCGACATCCATTTCCAGCGCGGCGAATGGGAAGCGGCCGAGCGCGACCTTGGCGACTATCTATCCCTAGCGGACGATCAACCGTCGGCTGATGATGCGCTCCTGAAGCTTGGTCTATCACGAGCAAGACAGGACAGGCCGGAGGCGGCGCTGGAGGTCTTCGACGAGCTGATTGAGCGGTTCCCGCAAAGCGCTCATCATCTCCAAGGGGTTTTTGAACGCGGTCAGGCGCTGACGACGCTCAAGAAACTTGACGACGCAGCGGTCGCATTTGAACAAGTGCTTGCCCAAGGCCCCGATTCGCGATTTGCCGTGCACGCGCTGAATCACCTCGGGTCCATTGCGGTGAATCACGAATCGTATGTCCAAGCCGCTTCATATTTCCAACGGGCCGCGGGCGTCCAACCGACTCCGCAAGGGGCGGCGGAAGCCCTGTTCCAGCAGGGCCAGGCCCTCATGTCCGCGAAGCACTATGAGCAAGCGGCCACGGTCTTTGCGGCGCTGATTCGCGACCATCGCTCGCACGAGCGGGTGGGGCAGGCGGCGGCTCAGCGCTCGATCGCTCTGGCCCGGCAAGGCGAACATGCCACGGCCCTCGCCGAAATCGAGAACGTCGAGCGGGAATATGCGGCCAACCTGGAAGGTCCGCTGCTCATGGCCCTGTGGTACGAGAAGGCGTGGTGTCTGCGCGAGTTGGATCGGACGGACGAAGCGGCGGCGACGTACCGCAAGGTCTTGGCGCGCGGTGAAGCCGGTCCGCTGCGCAATCACGCGCTGTTGGAGCTCGCCGAGCTCGAGGCGGAGGCTGAGCAGTATTCCGAGGCCGCCGAACGGCTTCGCGCGCTTCGCGCTCAGGCGGACCAGTCCGACAACGTGTCCGACGAGCTGCTGGAACGGGCAACGTATCGTCTGGGGGTCTGCGAGTTTCGTCTGGAGAATCTTGACGGCGCAATCACGCTGTTCGAGGAGTTTCTCGATCGTTTTCCCGACAGCACGCTGGCGGCCTCTGCCAGTCTCTGGTGCGGCGAGGCGCTGTTCAAGACCGGCGGGTTTGACCGCGCCGTCACCCACCTTCGTCGTGTCGTGGAGAACCATAGTTCAGACGAAGCATATGGTCCGAGTCTCTTGCGACTTGGCGAGAGCCTGGCCGTGCTCCAACGATGGAAGCCCAGCGAAGATGTGTTTCGCACGTACCTGGCCGTGTTCGGCGACACCTCGCTGTGGTTCCAGGCGCAGTTCGGCGTGGCTTGGGCGATGGAGAACCAGCAGAACTACGAGAACGCGCTGCCGGCCTACGAGCACGTTGTCCAGCGTCATCAGGGTGAGACGGCCGCCCGCGCTCAATTCCAGATGGGCGAATGCCTGTTTGCCATGAAGCGCCTTGACGAGGCTGTGCGCGAGCTGCTGAAAGTGGACATTCTCTACGCTTATCCCCAATGGAGCGCGGCGGCGTTGTATGAGGCCGGCCGGTGTTTTCAGGAGATGGGCAATCCAACCAACGCCCGCAAGCAGTTCGAGCAGGTGCGCACTGATCACGGCCAGACACGGTGGGCGCAGCTTGCCGAGCAGCGATTAGATGAGATGTCTCGCCCCTCGCTTCCCGGGAGCTGAAGTTTCGCCTGGGCGCAGCGGAACGTGGAGATAAAGGAGTGTATCCGTGTTGGAATCAACCCTAGGGATAACAATGGCGATCTTCGCCCAGGCGTCGGGCGCGGCGGAGGCTGTCGCCGACGTCCCGGAGGCCGTGCAAATCCAGTCACTTTGGGATTTCATCACCAAGGGCGGGATCGTGATGATTCCCATTGGGCTGTGCTCGTTTGTCGCGCTGGCGGTATTTGTCGAACGGCTCATCAGTCTTCGTCGCAGCGTGGTGATTCCGGCGACGTTTCTTCCCGGCCTCAAGAAGATGCTGCGGACGAATCCAAACGACAAGGCCAAGGCGATCGCGTATTGCCGAAAGAACGCGAGCCCGGTCGCCAACGTCTTCGCCGCGGGGATCAAGAAGCTCGACGGTTCGATCGAGAGCATCCAGCAGCGCATCGAGGACGCCGGGCAACGCGAGGTTCTCAAGCTGCGCCGTTTCCTGCGGGTGCTGTCGGTGATTGCCTCGGTCACGCCGTTGATGGGCTTGTTGGGGACGATCTTCGGAATGATCAAGGCGTTCCAAACCGTCGCCGTGTCACCCGACGCCTTGGGCAAGACGGAGCTGCTGGCGACCGGGATTTACGAGGCGATGATCACGACCGCGGCCGGTCTGACCGTCGCTATCCCGGTGTTGATCGCGTACCACTGGATCTCGGCGAAGATCGATCGGTTGGTCATGGACATCGACGAGATGTCGGTTGAGTTCCTGGAGGAGCTTGGCGACGGCGGGTTCGAGGCCGCGCCCGACGAAGGCCCGGAGGTCGTTGCTGAAACAGCCGAGCCCCAGATCAGCGAGTCAGGCGCGCCGGTCGCCGCGACCTGATCGGAGCCGCAGGACCATGATCAAATCGGGTGAACCAGAACGCAGCGTGTCGATCGAGATGACCCCGATCGTTGACATGGTCTTTTTGCTGCTGATCTTTTTTCTCGTGGCCACGACGTTCCATCAGACGGAGCGCGAGATGCAGATCGCCCTGCCCGCTTCGATTTCTGCCGGGCCGATCAGCACGGCCCTGCGCGAGATCATTATCAACGTCGATGAAGACGGGCAGATCATTGTGAGCGGCCGGACGATCGGCCCTGACGATCTTGGCGCCATAATCCAGCAGGCGGTGGCGCTGAATCCCCAGCAGAAAGTCACCGTGCGCGGTGATCGCAACGTCGCTTACGGGTACGTCGTTCGGGTGCTGGATATCTGTAAGACGAGCGGCATTGCGGAACCGTATCTTGATACGGTCATCGGCGAGATGAATTAGAGGTGCAAGCGCTGAGCGAATCCCCAGTCGAGTGAACAATCCCAAGATGACGCGGTTCAAGAAAACCTGGCTGGTCGCGGGGGTCGGCGTGGTGATGCTAGCAGGCGCTGCCGCCATTGGGTGGCATCTGCGCACGCAGATTTTCACCTACTACACCGATGCGGATGCGATTCGCCGGCCTGTGGACGAGGTCGTGCCGCGCGACATCCTATGGCGGCCGGCGGTGAAGCTGTCTTCAGCCATCAACACCGCTGCGGACGAGCGCGAGCCGAGCGTGGGGACGGACGGAACAACGGTATTCTTCGTTCGCGGCAAGCCGGGGCTCAATGCTGACATCTTCACCAGCACCCGT
>JADFGE010000063.1 GCA_022567855.1 Planctomycetota bacterium
GCACTTCGGTGTCTCCGGTGGAAGTTACCGCGACGCCTCGTTCCTGGAGCTGAGCCCGGAGCTGCTTGAAGTTGTAGATCTCGCCGTTATAGGCAAGTACGAACCGGCCGCTGTGCGAGGTCATCGGCTGAGACGCTCGCGCCGTGAGATCGAGGATCGCCAGTCGCGCATGGCCCAGTCCGATGTAATCGTCCACATACAGCCCGGCATCGTCGGGGCCGCGATGTTGTATGTGATCGCGCATCACCGTCAGCTCGCGCTGATCGATGGGGGCGTCGCTGAATCGCCGAATTCCGACTAGGCCGCACATCGCAACGGCGCCTCCGATGTCAATGAATGCAACTGACGAGCGATGGACTGGACCGTCTGATGGGCCCAAGCCGTGGAGAGCAGCACGCCCAGTTCATGTTCATAAAGCCTGGGCGTCGCGAGCATCCGCTCGACTTGCTCACGGCGAACGTTCAATTCCGGGCGCTCCGAAAGATCTCGAATCGCTTCTCGGACAGACTCATTCTGCACGAGCGCGTCGGCCGCGAGGTCCGCGCCCTGGTCCGGGGCCGCCCGGTGATCTGCGAGTCGCCGACGAATCTTTCTCGCCGCCGAGGAGAACCTGCCTATGCGCTGTCTGAGCTTTGCAGCGAAAGTACGGGCATATCTTCGGCCGCCTGAATAGGGAATCTCTCCCAGCACTGCATCAAGCTGATGAATGAGTCTCATTTGGGTGCGACGATGGGCGCGCTGGCTCGGGGTGAGACTCCGCGTCCATTCGATGTGCGGCTGGTGCAGGAGCGGCTGCAGCGGTTCGTACCAGCACGCCGACGCACAAAGAACCGGACCGCCCGCATTGGGAACCCGCTGCGTGAGATAGAACGCATCGCTCGCCTCACGCCAAGTGCGGTGTTTCGCTCGCAAGATTCGTAGGGCGGTATTCGTGACGTCCGCGGACAGGAGGCGACCCCGAGTTCGCCCGAACATCTCCGTCATTTCAACGCCCGATTTGAACAATCGCGCTCGCACCCAGAGTTCATCAAGTACTCGCGAGGCGCCCAGGAAATCGGCCGGGCCATAGTAGAAGCCGGAAGCGCATTCCCCTCCCCCGCCGCCGATCTGGGCCGTGCGTCTCGACGAGAGCTGCTCGAACGCCGCCGGTAGCCAGGCGTAGCCGCAGGCATTGGCGGCAAAGCCGCTTCGCATCACGAAGTCGTAGGCGTCCGCGGCGATGCGCGTTGGATCGATCTCGACCGGAAGCGTCAGATGATCGATGTCGAAACGATCACAGATCAACTGCGCGATCTGAACGTCCTCATCGTCATCTGAGCCGAGTGTGAACGCCAAGCGGGGTTTGACGCCCGCGTGCAATCCGATCGCCAGCACGAACCGGCTATCCACACCGCCGGATAACTCCAATGCGTGGCCGGCGTCAAAGGCGTCGGTGATCGTGGGTGTGATCGCCTCTATCCATTGTTCAGAAGTAGGTGGCGATTGCTCGGCATCGCGTCGACTCGTCGCTTCAATTCGCGTCGGCGTCACACGAAATCCGCGCCACTGCTCATAGCTCAATCTCATTTGCGGGCGCAAACGGAAGACATCCTCGAAAACACAGTGGTTCTCCAGGTTGTATCCAACAAGCAGTTGCTCAGCCAACGCCTGAGCCGAGAGCCGACTCCCGATCAGGGCCGCGACCATCTCCGGCCGTGTGGAAACGACCGGCTGGCGACGACGATCCAGGCCGAAGTACAGCGGACGCAATCCATAATGATCGACTTCGACCGTCCAAGATGGGTCGGCGGGCTCCGACGAGACGCTCAGACGCAGCCCGACGGGTTCCGGCCAATGCCCTTCAGTGATGGACCAATCACCGCTGTCGCTCGTTACCGCACTGTCAGCTTGCCCTTCGTAGGCGAATAGAACCGCGTGCCCCGAACCGGTCGCGCGCAGCTCAAACTGTGGCGCCTTGAGCGAACGAGCAAGGCAGCGCGCCGTATCTTCGGGATCAGCCGGAACCGCATCCCATGGCGCGATCAACAGTTCCGCTCGACGAATCATGCGGCTCGCCTCTTTTGACCCCTTTGGACCAGACTGACCACTTTGTCGAACATACGATCGACGCTGGCAATGGCGCCGCCCAAGCGTTGTCGAATCAGTTCACGATCCGAAGCCCGGGCACGAAACCGCGCCACGATCCCGGACACAATGTCATCAGCGCTAAGCGATCTCGCATCGAACACAGCATGCTCCATGCCAAGCGTACCGAAGACGCCGGACGTCTTGATGCTGTACGCGATCGCACTGGCGGGCACTTCGCTTGACAGCGCCGCGATACAGGCATGCATTCTCGTACCAACAAAGTAGTCGCACCGGCTGATGATCCCCTTCGCCTCGCAGGCCGAACTTGGATTCGGCATCACCGTCGTGCGCCGGCGCAACTCGTCGCCAAGCGTAGCTTGTAGCGTTTCGCAGGCCCGCAGGTCGGACTCGACATGGTGTCGGTCACCGACGACATGCGGCACGAACAGAATGTGCGCGTCTGCGTCGGCGCCCAAGATCGCAACAACCATATCATGCATCAGCCGGCGATAGTCGCAGCAAAGGTTGAACCGTTGCCGTACGTTTCCGGCGGTGTCGTTGAAGAGCAGCCCGCTCACGTTCACGCCCACCAGTGGTTTTGAGACGGTTGGGATTTTCGCGGCCGCAGGATCGGCCGGGAGTATGAACGCCATGTCCGCTGAACGACCAACTGATACGTCCGCCGCGAGTTGCTCGACCGCTTTACAGCCGGCCTGATCGCGGGCCCAAATCTGAGCCGCCGAGCGAAGCAGAACTCGAACTTCGTCTGCGTGGTCGGCATCAAACGGTCCGTACGTCTGGGGCAGCAAAACGAACGGCGCCTCGAACCGCAAGGCGATACGCTTCGGATAGACGGCGTATTTGTAGCGGTATGGGCCGTACATCGTAGTAAAACTATCGCCACCCGACACATCGAGTATCAGATCAGCTTCGCTTAGAACTCGACTTACCGATCCGGATCTCGCGCCACATCCAATTCGGTGCAGGGCATGTTCAATGTACAAGTTGCCGGGTTTGAACGGGTCGCGCGAGAGCGAGGCGCCAATCTCCTCATACGAGATGGTCTGCGGGCCGTGCGGCGAAGGCAACTCGACGCAGGCAAGGCGCCTCCCCGGCCGGCCGGAGAAAACGATGAGTCGGGCGTTGGGCAATCGCTGGTCAAGGCCGCGCAGAATCGAAAGACCAAGCGCCTCGACGCCGAGGTTCCCCGTATCCAATGCCGCGCCGAAAATGCACACCGTCGTCGGCCGATCGGTACAAGCCGACGCGGCGTCGTCGAACAAATGTAGCGACAACGACATCCTGGGTGCTGGTTGGTTCGTTCGCATCTTGATGATTCGGCGCTCGCCCGAGGATCGAGCGATCATCGGCGAAAAATGTCGGGGCTTCGCCCCCGTCGCGCGCACCGCCGTGCGGTGCCGACCCCGTCGAAGAGACTTTTCCAGTGGAGAAAAGCGGAGGCTTTGGCCCCAGCTCTAGTCCACCGGCTCGAGGAGATCAGCGTCGATCTCCAGACTCGTAGCGCGGCCCAAGGCGGCGATCTGAAGCACGAGGCGGCCGACCTTCGACCGGTCCTCGATCAATCCCTCAATGCCGCGGAACGGACCGCCGACGACGCGTACCCGCCGACCGACCTCGAGATATCGAGAAGGGCTGAGTTCAGCCCGATTCTCCAATGCAAGTCGTATCTGTTGGAGCTCTTGGACAAAGCGCTGCTGATCGCTTACGCGAATGGCGTTTGCAACGCGCTTGGTGGCGACGGCGAAGTAGGTTGCTTCAGCCGAGCCGTGCATAAACAGATACGAGGCAAACAACGGCTGCTGTACGATGTACTTTCGCCGACCCCGGTAGGAAACTCGCCCCACCAACGGCAGGTAGTGCTCGATCCCGGCCGCGAGCAACGTCTTGGCCAGGGCTTTCTCCTGCCGGGCACGGGTATGAAGAACGTGCCATTGGGGTGGGCTGGCGACGATCGGTCTAGGCTCAGGCCGGGGCCCAAAGGCAGCGACGTCGACGCGCCCACTTTGGGTCAGGGACCGGCCATCGCGCAATTCTTGCCTGGTTTCAATCGTGTCGACCGGCATCGCAGCCCCTCGTTTGGACCCGGGCGCAGCCCAGACGGTTCGCCCCTCAGAATCACCCGCCCATGGCGTTTTCCTCGAAACGCCGGGAAGACGTGACGCTCATATCGGGTAGAGATGTGCCGTGGATTATCCGGGTTGGGGCATTTCTACGAGAAGCAACACCTGGGAGGTTCGTCCGGTGGATCAGTGGCACGCTGCCGACCGCCGGCTTCGCCCTCACCCCCATCTACCAATCCGCTGGCAGCTTCCGGCCTCCGTGCCCCGAACACCTGGGGTCCGGTAACATCGCCTCGACCGATCGCAGCCCACGAATACCTCGGATATACCGACAAGCGACCAACATCGGTCGTCGCTTCCGATAATGCGAGTCTGCACGATCGTCGTACGAGTCTTGGCCGCTTGGACGATGGCGTGGACATGCGGCCGAATGTCCGGCCGCGATGGTGACCATGACGTCATGAACGGGGACAGAAACGTGAGCAGCCGAACTCCATATCGTTGGCTACTGGCA
Source organism: Planctomycetota bacterium (assembly GCA_022567855.1). Classification (GTDB taxonomy): domain Bacteria; phylum Planctomycetota; class Phycisphaerae; order Phycisphaerales; family SM1A02; genus JADFNO01. Next base: position 4,663 of record JADFGE010000063.1, read on the forward strand.
GGTGTTGTGGGATGGTTCGCAGCACATGGCACGGCGAACGCAGGACCGATCCACGAGGCTGCGCGCGTCGGCGACGTGAATGGTGTCTACCGCGAACTGCTGCGAGGCATCCACGTCGATCATCGCGATCAGACCGGAGCCACGGCGCTGCACATCGCAGCTCAGCACGGCCAGGGGGCATGCGTCGAGTATCTGCTTCGAGCCAAGGCCGATCTCAACGCCGTTACCGACCGGGGATACACGCCGTTGATGGCAGCCGCGGGCAACGGGAGTCTCGGCTGCCTGCGTCACCTGCTTCGCGCCGGTGCGCCGTTGGAGGCCACGTGCGACACCGGAGGCACCGCGTTATCGGTCGCAGCTTGGTCAGGTCGGTCGAACTGCCTCAAGGAACTGCTTGCAGCCGGCGCTTCCGGGCACGTCAAGGATCGTCGGGGCTACACGCCGCTGATGCTGGGGGCGATGAGCGATGTCGCCTGCGTCAATGTGCTGCTGGAGCATGACGCCGACATCCACGCCCGAACTCCCAAGGGCGACACCGCCATGGCGATCGCCGCTTGGGCCGGCAACGTCGCCGCGATGAGATCGCTGGTGGGAGCCGGGGTTGATCTTGACGCATGGGACGACGACGGTGAATCACTCTTGACACGGGCGGCCCGTGACGGCACGACGGCCTCGCTGCGCAGCTTGATCGAGGCCGGAGCCGATGTCAATCAGGCCAATAAATACGGTGAAACAGCACTGATGCTCGCGGCCGCTCGAGGTGAGAACGGCGCAGTTCAGGTGCTGCTGCGGCTTTCGGCAAACATCCACGCGACCTCGACCACCGGACATACCGCGCTCATCTACGCAGCGCGCAACGGGGCGCTCGAATCGCTGAACTGTCTGTTGACGGCGGGCGCTGACGTCCACGCGAAAAATCACAAGGCCGAGACAGCCCTGATGGCAGCCGCGCAAGGCGGGCACACCGCCTGTCTGGTTACGCTGCTCGAAACCGGGGCGGATGTGAACGCCGTCGATCAAGACGGCCACACGGCGCTGACCAACGCGACGGACCATGGACGGATCGGGTGTGTCGATGCGCTTCTTCGGCGCGGGGGAGATCTCGAAGCCTGGGACGGTCAGGGCGAAACGTCCTTGACCCGCGCCGCCCGCGAAGGTGCGGTCGGCAGGCTCCGCTCGCTGCTCGAGGCCGGGGCGAGCGTCAACGCGCCCAACATTCGCGGGGAAACACCGCTCATGCTGGCGGCAGGGTTCGGCGGACTCGAAGCTGTCAAGGTGCTGAGCCGCAACGGTGCTGAGATTGGAACGGTGTCCAACGACGGCCGGACAGCTCTGATGTACGCGGCGCGAAATGGTGCGCTCGAGCCGTTGCGGTACCTGCTCAGGTCCGGCGCCGACCTCGAGGCGAAGAACAAATATCGCGGCACGCCGCTCATGGAGGCGGCCTTAGGCGGACAGGCAGACTGCGTCAATGCGTTGCTACAAGCCGGGGCAAATGTCCACACCCGCAACAAGCGCGGATACCCGGCGTTGATGGCGGCGGCGGCCAGCGGCGACACCGAGTGCGTTGAGCTGCTGATTCAAGCCGGCGCGGATCCCCAGGCGTGGGATGATGAAGGCGAGTTCCCCTTGACGCGGGCGGCGAGAGATGGCGCCCTGCCCGCCATCCGCGCTTTGATCGAGGTCGGAGCCGACGTCAACGCTGTGAACGCGAAGAGCCAGACCGCGTTGACGTTGGCGGCGGGATTCGGCGGCCCCGAGTCCACCAAACTGCTCATTCGCCTGGGAGCGGACATCGAAGCTCAGTCCGACACCGGTGAAGCGGCCCTGATGTTTGCCGCTCGCCATGGGGCACTGGAATCACTTCGATTCCTTCTCAGCGCCGGCGCTGAGTTGGATGCAACGGATAATCTTGGCAATACGGCGCTGATGGCGGCAGCGGTGAACGGCCGCGCCCCATGCGTTGGCGCACTCATCGAAGCCGGCACCGCACTGGAAACGAAGAACCGTCGTGGGCATACAGCGTTGATGCTCAGCGCCGCCCGCGGCGACACGACGATTCTTTCGCTCCTTTTGGAAGCCGGCGCCTCGGTCGACGCCCGAAGCGATCGCGGCGGAACGGCGCTCATGTCAGCGGCCCTCAACAGCAATCGCCGCAGCGTCGAGTTGCTCTTGTCATCCGGAGCCGACATCGAGGCCGCCAGTAGTCGGGGCTATACGGCCTTGATGGCCGCCGCTTGGTACGGAAGCGCCGACTGCGTCAACCTGCTCCTGGCTACCCACGCCGCCGTCGAAGCAGAGAACTTCAACGGACAGAATGCAATGCAACTTGCACAGAAACGCAGCGCCGGCGATCGCGACCGGCGACCGATCATCGAGATGCTGACCTCGGCGGGACTGGCACAGAAGGTTGGCTTTGAATGGACGGCGGTTGACGGATCGCGATAGCGTTCGCCACGGCAAACGCCAAGACACCGCCCGCTTCGAATTCCTCACAAACGATTGCATGGCTCCTCGCACCCGCGGATCAGCAGTACCGTGGAGCGGGCGTTGCTCGCCGCAATCGAGCCATCGAGCGCAGATGCCGCGCCCTTTCCGCACAAAGCACACAACCGGCGCAACGCCTACAAACGGAATACCCGGCAATCTCAGCACGAGAAAACAGCGAGGGGCTGGCATGCGAGACCCCGTATTGGAACCTGTGGTTGAGCGGGAGGTAGGCGCGCTGGAGGCCCGCTCTTGTGCGGCCCGTATGGGCGTCACGAAGGCAACCTCGACACCGCGTTCGTTGAGGAGTATCCAGGAATCATGTCCTGCTGCTGGCAAATTATCGGTATCAGTACGACGCTCGCCGAGGTCACCACCAGCGGATGGCGTCCGAGAATGGCGGATGCCGCCGTACCTGGAACCCTGATCGTGGCGTTCTACCTGATCGTCGCGGTCGCGTGCGCATGGGCGCTGTCCGTCGCGAGAATCGGCGCCCGCATGGCCAAAGAATATCGGAAGGTTGAACGCCGAAAACACGATCGCACCGTCGCGTACCGGGCGAGCTTCCTGTTTTGGGCCTTGCTCACCCTGTGCATGGTCATCCTCGGCGTGAACAAACATCTGGACCTGGAATCGTGGCTGACTGAGTTCGGCCGAAACATCGCGCTGTCGCAAGGTTGGTACGAAACCAGATCCAGTGTTCAGCGACCCCTTGTCGCCGGCGTTGCTGGATTCGGTTTGATCTCATTGGCCGTGCTGCTGGTTCTGACGCGCCGGCTTCTGCCACGCCATGTTCTTGCGTTCGTAGGCACCGTCATCCTGTTGTGTTTCGTCATCGCTCGTGCGATGTCGTTTCATCAGTTGGATGATGCGCTTGCAATCGAAATGCTTGGTGTCCGAGTCCGTTGGCTGCTGGAGTTAGGCGGCATCCTGTGCATAGGCGCTTGTGCGGTAAAGAATTGCTGGTGGTACGGACTCCCTCGCCGCTTACGAGCGAGCGTGTCGCCGTGCCCTGACAGAACCGCTGTTGCGCCCGCGCACGTCGGACGCAGCTAAATAAGCGCGGTCCAAGCGGCGCTTGGCTTATCGGACGCATCCTCCGTCGCAACATCGGGCGTCCGCGAGCCGGTGACAATAACCAGCCGGGCCAGCCTGTTCCGTCTGGGTTCCTACGCCATCGCGATTTCTACAAGTGCCTTCATCAGCATAGGTTGCGCTCATCCGATGGTTCCGTAGGCGCTGCGGTAGGTTCATTGCGCGTGCCGAGCCGGACAGTTGCGCTGGGCGCCGGTGACGCGACCGCAGCATCGACACCGCTGTGCGTTGGGGGGCAGCTATGCACAGACAATCGCAACACGTCCTTTTTGGTTATGCATTGTATCTCCTGCTCTGTGGGCTGGCTGGATACGCCCTCTCGGGCATCGACGGCCAGGTGCACATCCACGGCGTACGGCTCGCACTCGCGGTCGGTGTTTGCGCGATGATCGCCGGGCGAGTCGCCCGGACTCGGACCCTCGCCGTACTCGCCATGGACGTCAGTGCACTTCTGATCCTGGCCGCGGGATTGAACTATGTTCGCCTCTGCTTGAAGTGGTACGGGACGGAGGGCGCCGACTGGTACAGCCCGTACCTCGCCGCGGCGATGGCCCTGGGAAGCTTCGTGGCCTTGCCGTTTCTGATCAGGTCTCGACCGAAACCAAACCGATCTGCCGCGGAGTGGTGGAGACCGTCGCCACTGATCTCGCTTGCGGTTCTGGTTCTGATCCGGTTCCCTCGGTGCCGCCACGGTCTCGGCGCGGCGCGGCGCGCCGGACTGACACTAGGCACGCTGCTGTTGATCATCGGCTTCGTATTTACGAACAGCGATCGTCTGCCGCGCCGTTCCGTGGCCGCAATATTCCAGACGGCTCGCTTGGTCCAGCAACACCAAGAGCTTCTGCGCGATCTTCTGGACGATCCACAGCAACTCCGACAGATCCTCAATGATCGCGAGCAGTTGGAGGAACTCCTGGCCGACCCAAGGGCGCAGGATCTGATCGAGGACTTGACCGCGGACGGCGGCCTGCTGGAAGGAGCAGATGTGCGAGCCCTGGCCGAGCGCGTCGCCGAGGGTGACCTGGATGCCGTCAACGAACTTCTTGATGAAGCGGGGCTGACCACCGCGAAGGAGTTGCTCGCAGACATGAGCAGCAACGACGGCGCACTGAAGGAACTGCTCGACGACAACGAGCTGGCCGCAGCCGAGACACTCCTGTCGAGCGCGAGCAGCGATAAGGCGAGGTCAGCGGCGAAGACATTGTTATCGAGGGCCATCGATCCCGACTCGACGAAGCGGCCGAACGCGGCGTCGGCCTTGGGCAAGGTTGGGCAGGAACGAAGCGCCGACCTCCTCAGCCATTTGCCTGACATCGCAAATATCGACCTCAACGACACAAGGGTTCAAACGGCACTGCGAAAGCTCGGGATCGATCGGCAGGAAGCAGCCCGGCTTGCCGCCGAGGCCACCGATGCGACCCGCGCGACGGGCGGGCTGGTACAAAGCCCGGCGTCATTATTCGGGGCGATGAACCACTTCGACGCAAACCTGGCCCCGAAAGTGAACACGCGCATGCTTCCCCAACGGATACGCGCCGAGCGCGCGCCAAGTGAGCGCCTATCAACGCGCCTGCAGCCGGAGAAGGCGGATTCGCCCCAACTCGGCCATGGGTATCGCCTTGGTCTGCGCTCGATCCAGATTCAAGGGGCGCCGCCAACACCAAACGAACCGCTCAACGTCTTCGCGCTTGTCAAGCCGCGACCTGACTTCCTCCAGGAACGCCTGGGTGCGTACCTCGCCTCGGCAAACGCCGGGCCCCTGCTCGACCAGAGCGAATCGCCTGAGCCGACCCCTCAGCAGGAGACGACCCCGCAGCCGCACGTGATCCCAGTTGACGTCGCGGCGGTGACGGCCACGCAGCTTGACCCGACACCGCTTCAAACGCCGTCGGCCGAACTCGACGATCGGCCGGCCCTGATCGACGATCACCCGACGCGCCGGATCGCGCAAACGCCAACCACAATTCGAACCGAGGTCGGCGGCAGTGATGATCGAATGCTCGAAGCTGGGGCTGCGAGCACACGGTTCGGTCGACTCGCCCCGATGCTCGGGGCTGCGTGCATGCTCGCCGGGCTCCTGACGATCGGCGCCTCACTTTCCCGGCGGTAACGACCCCGAAGCGCGACCGGCGGCCGCCACGCTATAAGGCGACCTCGATCGGTTGTATCGACTGTGCGGGCTGGGCGGTTTACAACGGTTACTGCGCCCCGATACCCCGGGGTCACGTCGATGTGGTGCTGGGTTTGGGACGATACCGCTACCGGCACCTTGCACGTGCCTGATTCGCAACGGGGGCGGTTCCATGATCGAACTGG
>JADFGE010000001.1 GCA_022567855.1 Planctomycetota bacterium
AAGCGCGGATCCACGAGCTGACGACTGAGAATGATCAGCTCAGGATCGAAGCTGAGCGTGCGGCTATCGAAACGCAGGAGGCGTTACGCCAATTGGAGCAGCACGATCACGCGGGGTCGGTCGACGACGGTGAAGATATCGTCGCGCTGCATCAACAACTCGAACAAGTCGAGCGGAAGCTCGCCGAAGCGCGTGCCGTCGACCTGCATCCGTCCCGAAGCGGGTTCGATCATCCAGCGGACGGTGCTGGGAACGAAGCGCAGCGTCTTCGGGTCGAGGCTCAGCACCTCCAGCGACGCCGGGTCAGGCTGGCGCGACTCCGCCGTGCCCTGCGGGCTCGGACGCGACCGGATCCCGTCACCGGGCCGGAGACGGAGGTTGATTCCTACGACCTGCAGGACCAAGAGCGTCAAGCTCAGCAGCTTACGGAACTGCGCGAAATGTTGGCGGCGTCCGAACGGGAGATGATTCGCAGGTGGGCTCGGCCATGGGCGGTGGTAACGCTCGGCTGGGTTGCGGTATTGGCGGTCATCGTCGCCGGGGCGAGCTGGTTCTTGGCCGATCATTTCGCTCCGGCCACGGTGTCGTCGTCGGTTACCTTCGAAGCGAAGAATCGATCGGGCGCGCCACTGTCGATCGAGGAAGCGGAATCTTGGCGCAGCTGGCACACCGACCTGCTCGTGGACACCGGGTTTACAAACACGTTAGCCAAGCGGCTCGCTGATCGTCGACTCGATCGCTACGGCGACCCCAACGCTCTTCGCCAACGGTTCCTGGCCGATCTGACGATCGACGCCGTGCCGGAAGGGATCATGACGGTTTCGTTGGCGGGCACGGATCCGCAAGAGATCACGGCGTTGCTCGATGCCCTTGCCACGACGTTCGTCACGGAATCGTCGCGCCGAATGAGCAAACGAGGTGACGGCCCACACGCGGTCGTCAAGGGCGGAACCAAGGAAGGTGACCGCCTGCGATACGCCACGCTCAATCCGATCCCCATCCACGACGAGCGGCTGCAATACGCCGGCTTCGCCTTCGGCGCTGCGTTCCCAGCCTGCCTGTTGCTGATCTGGGTGATCTACCGTCGCCTCGCGCTGGCCAAGAGCGTCTTCGACGATCCGGACGCGATGTTCATCGTTCCTGCCATCTAGGGCAACGTAGACGTCCGTCCAGGGCTGGGGGGCGTGGAGGCACCAACGCGGTCATGTTCACGGCGGCGTGCGACGACGCTTGGCGCCTGATAATCGCCGTCCAGTCAGGCACGATCGCAGCGACCTTATCGGAACCTCCGAGAGCTGAGGAAGGCTGGGGAAACCCTGTCGTTCGCAGGACTTATCAACGCGGCGGTTGAGTGGTTGGTGCCAAAGCACGAGGTCGATCAGGCCGATTGGCGTCACTCGTGTAGGAAGTTTGTTCAGTCTCGGAGGCAACACGGGGCGAACGATGCCAATGCTTCAACTGACCAGCGCGATGCCCGAAATGATGCCGTCTCCGTCGGGGCCGTCCTCCCGAATCTGGAGCGGTTCCGACGCACCACTCGGTACGCCCGAGCCGGACACCCTTCCCGGGCGCGTCTTCACCGCTGCCGACACGTTGAGCCGGCGGATGAAGGATCTCGCTCGCGAGTTTGATTGTCTGGGCTATTTCGACGACGACGACAGCCCCCGCGCCGCCTAGCTCGGGCTCGAATTCGCCCTTGAAGTCGCCGCCGCCTTCGCCGCAGACTGCATCAAATCCCGGACCCGGTCCGCACGGTAATCCGCATCCGTCACGATCGTTGACGCGCTCGACTGACGAACAGTCTGCGAAACGCGCTGCGGCCGCTGTCTGGGCAGGCCCGTGAACGGAACAGTTGACGTGCCGAGCTTTGTCCGTCGCACCCCGGTTTGCCTGGCCCGTCGCGGATCCAATCTTAAGTTGATCCTTCCATCATAAGGATCATCGCCGACGCGACCCTCGCCTCGCCCAATTGACGTATCGACCTGACCGAAGCGCTCCAGGTCGGGATAGCCGATGTAGAATACGGTCCCGGCGGGGATGAGCGGCAGGGTTCCGTTCTTGCCGCGCGTATACACCGACTGAGGAAAGATCGCGTATATCCCGCCCTCGATCCGCATGAGCAGATCGTCTCGATTGGGAACGCGATACACCTGGTCAAACGCAGTCGGCTCACGAAGTCCCCGCTCAATCTGCCGCAGACTTATGGACAGCGGCGAAATGTCCTCCACCGTCTGGTCAAGCGGCTTGAGATCACCGGTCTGGCCCAGAACGGGCGTCGAGAGGCAAAGGACGAGAGTGGCGATTCCAAGGCGGGGCATGTCTTTTCCTCATCGGCGTGAGGCAATCCGACGCCACAGTATACCTGATGTCGCCTCGACGATCCGCGCCGAAAAAGTGTTACCGGCTCGATTGTGCGAGAATCGTAGTTGTCGCGGCCGGCAGACGGACCTCGCCGGAGTCGGTTCTGACCCAAAGCCCTTCCAGCGGATCGATCCGGAGCACCGTGCCGTGGACGGTCTCCCGGCCGTTTCGCAATGTCGCCTCGGCGCCGCTCAGTGCATCACGCTCGGTGAAGGCCTCCACGAGCACGTCGTCAGGTTGTCGAAGCGCCGTACTCACCGATTCAAGGACGGCAACGATGGCGTCAAGCCGATCGTCCGGTGCGCCGAGTTGGGCCAGGCTGACGGCGACTTCCGCCAACTCCTTGGGCCATGTCGTTTGAGAGACATTCAGGCCGATCCCGGCTACGGCCAGCGCCCCGGACTGCTCGATAAGAATGCCGGCGAGCTTTCGGCGTTCGACGACAATGTCGTTAGGCCACTTGATGCCGACCGGCCGATCGAGCAATCGCTCCACTGCGCCAGCGACGCCGACGGCGAAAGCCAATGCAAGTCGCTCGGGCGGACCGCAGGGGAGCACGATACTCAAGGCCACCCCGTCCTCCCGCGTATCGGCCCAACGTCGGCCGAGTCGTCCTCTTCCTGCCGTCTGTCGCCAGGCCACGACCACGTCGCCCGGCTGCGCCCCAAGTCGTCGCGCCGCATCTTGCGTCGAAGCGGTTTCTCGGATAACGATGACCCGTCGAATCACCTCGCCGTCGGACGCCACCACCGCGTCGAGTCGTTCCTTCCATTGATCCAGGGGTATCATATACATCATCTACACTAAGTCTAACGCAACATCAAGGCTCGGTGCGGAATGCGTCAACGCGCCGACCGATATCCGATCCACGCCGGTTTCCGCAACGGCCTGCACGTGATCGAGTGTAATTGCGCCGGACGCCTCGACGAGCACGTCCGGCGCGAGCTTGTCTCGACAAATAACCGCGTCGCGCATCTGATCAAGCGACATGTTGTCCAGCAACACCATATCAATCAAGCCGGGCTCAATCTCCAGCACCAGGCGCAGTTGCTCCAGCGTATCGATCTCGACTTCCACAAACCGTAGGTCGTAGCGTTCGCGGGCCGTCTTGGCCGCGCCGGCGACCGTCGGTGCGAACTCACCGGGGCCGAGGTGCTGAAGATGGTTGTCCTTGAACAACACGGCGTCGTGCAAGCCGAGCCGGTGCAACGTGCCGCCGCCGCAGCGAACCGCGTACTTTTCCAGAAAGCGCATTCCGGGGGTGGTCTTGCGGGTGTCGCAAATCACCGCCGTCGTCCCGGCGATCGCCTCAACATAACGGCGGGTGAGCGTGGCGATGCCGCTGAGCCGACCGATGAGATTCAGCATGGTGCGCTCGACCGCGAGGATCGGCCGCAAGTCGCCCAGAAGCCGCCACAGGACTTGACCCTCAGCGCAGGCTTCGCCATCGCTGGCAACAGACTCGAACCGCACATCACACTCGAATACTTCAAGCAGTCGAGGGATGACCGCCAGACCGGCAACGGTCCCGGCTTGCCGCGCCACCCCCGCCGCTCGCACATCCCATTCGTCATGGATGATGCTCTGTGTGGTGACATCCCCGCTGTCGGCAAGGTCCTCCGCCCGAGCTGCGCTCAAAAGTCGATCCAGCGACCCATCCGCGGTGAGCGCTGAGAACAACTCCGGAAGCGACAGGGCGTTCATATCCTGCATGGCCAACAGTCTACGGTGGTTTGCAGGGCAGGGAAGTCAGCGGCTATCCTGGGCGTAACGTGCCCACCAGCCCGGCCAAGCAAACCCTGCATCCCATCGAAGCGTCGCATCTCCATGCGCGGCGTGAGCGTGTGTTTCTCGTCTTGGCGGGGCTGTTCCTTGGATCGATGACGATGCTGAATATCCTTGGCACCTCGCGCTTCATCGACATGTCCTTTACCGTGGGCGACCTGAAGATTCCATTTGCACTGGCGGTCGGAGTCCTTCCTTATCCAATTACCTTTCTGTGCACTGATTTCATCAGCGAGTTGTATGGAAGGCAGCGCGCCAATTTTCTCGTCTGGGTCGGCTTCTTCCTCAATGTCTGGGTATTATTCATCCTATGGATTGCGGGCGTGTTGCCGCCGATGCCCGAGATGGATCCGCAGTCAGGCCTTCCCGCGACCAGCGACTACGCATTTGCGTTTTATCGTGTTCGGCAGCTCACGATGGGAGCTGTTGTCGCTTCGATGGCTGCCTACCTCGCTGCACAATTCTGTGATGTATACCTCTTTCACTTTTGGAAGCGCCTCACCAAGGGCAAGCACCTGTGGCTGCGAAACAACGGCTCGACACTCGTCAGTCAGTTCATCGACATGTTCTTCGTCATCACAATCACGCATTTCTACGCCAAGGGATTGCCGATTGATCAAACCAAACCCATCTGGCCGCAACTTTGGGTCTACATCGGATCGGGCTATGTTTTCAAAATGATCGTCGCCCTGCTCGATACGATTCCGTTGTACATTGGCGTGAAGTTCCTGAGTCGATATCTCCAGATTGATCCTACGATCGAGCATCACGCGGACCGTGAGGCGCTGGCCCACGATCGACGGAACGACAAATGACGCCGTGATTCGAAAGCCCACGGCGAGCACGCCGTGGGCTTGAAGGAAGGAGCGACCGTGAGCGGGTATCACGACAATATTTTCACGAAGATCATCGATGGCGAAATCCCCTTCCACAAGGTCTACGAGGACGAGCATACCCTGGCGTTTCTGGATATCGGGCCGCTCAGCAAAGGGCATACGCTGGTCATCCCCAAGGAACGCAAGGCGGCCCTGCACGAGCTGAGCGACGAATCGGCGGCTGCGATCGGGCGCGTGCTGCCCCGGCTGTGTCGCGCGGTGATGCAGGCCACCGGCGCCGACGCGTACAACGTGCTTCAGAACAACGGATCAGCCGCACATCAGGCTGTCCTCCACGTGCATTTTCATATCATTCCGAAGTATTCCGACGCCGGCTTGGGAATGACCTGGGAGGCAGGAACACTCGACGATGCCAGCGCCAAGCGGCTGGCTGACCAGATGCGGGCATCCCTCGGCGCGGACGGATCTTGATTTGCAGTAAGGATTAGCGCTCGTGCGACAGTTCATGCCATCACGCGGCCTCATTATGTTGAGTGTCATCCGGACTCAGCGCGTTCGGCCTGGAGATTGCTAGAACCCCTTGGTCGCGTTAATGACAATTCCATTCCATACCAGAACATCCCAGGGCGTCTCGAGTTGCCAGCGCGGACCGGCAGGTAGTTTCACCCGCAGGCCGCGCGGTAATTCATGTACTACACGAGGGTAGCGGCTGTTGCGCGCCGTCGGAAGTTGTATGAACACATAGTCGATTCGATAGGCCGAGTCCGCCTTCGCCTTGATGTGCTCAGCACAATGCGTACACGTGTCATAGTAAAAAATGAGCGTGCAGTCTTCGGGCATCTTGCTGGTGTCAGCCCAGGTGGCCAGAGCGCATTCGCGCAACGGCTGGTTGACCCAATCCGGAGGTCGCAACTTGATAATGCGCGGCAACCGAGCAGGAAGTCGCCAGTCGGACTCTTTGGGAGCGGGCGGCTGCTGAGTGGTGATCGGCTCCGGCGGCGGTGGTGACGGTGACCGTGAAGTTCGAGGAGGATCAACCACGACCTGTTCAATCTCGGGCGTATCGGATGTTTGATTGACCAAAGCTGAGTCATCGAGATCGGGAGGGGGATCTACCGGCGCGATCGTCGCCGAATGCACATACCAGACTCCGGCCACTGCGAGCAGCGGAGCGGCCACGACCGCCCACGCCCGCCACGATGTTGATCGCAAACTCGACCACGGCTGAACGAGCGCCATGCCAGTCAGTGCAAGCAGATCGATTCCAAGGATGACCTGTGTTGGGACTGTCAACGCTGATCCGAAACATCCGCACGATGTTTCTCCACCGCGAAGCTGCTGCACGAGAACGATCACGAAGCCGGCGAGCGCGGCGCTAACGACGGGCCAGCCGATCTTTGGCGAGACGATCGCGAGTCCGGCTACGAACAACTCGACAAAGATAACCAGGTCGAAGAGAACCTGTTCATCCCATCGCACCATTTGAAGTAGCGCAACCGGCAGATCCGACGGCGCGCCCCAGAGCACCTTTGCGGCTGCACCCAGAAGAACGTACGTCGCCACAATCCGAACAACGACGCCTGTGACTTTTGGTCGGCTTCTCAGTCGCTCAAGCGTGGTGGTCAAAACGTTGCTCATGCAGGAGGTGTTTCGATTTCATTTGATCATTGTTGATTTGCACATACAGGTCCACTTCGAAATCTCAATTTCGCGGCAGGATACCCGCTTCGCTAGCGGCTCGTACTCGCGATACCACCGGTTCAAAAAAGAAAGCCGCTCGACGGCAGGTCGAGCGGCAAGTCGTTGCATCTCGTATGAGAAGTGGACAACTACGAACGACGTCGACGTCGGCTCACGAGTCCAGCCATTCCGAGCAGGGCCAAGGCGCCCGGGGCGGGAATAGTCGTGATGGTCATCGACCAGCGGTCCAGGACACCCGTGTCGGCACTCACACTATCGCCGATGTACAACGTCCAATTCCCGAGCGCGTTCAGTCCGTTGAAGTCAGACAGGGCCACGCCGGGGCCGGCGCCGGGGTTCGGGAAGTAGTTGTCGGGGCTGCCGTTGGCGGGGTCGCCGACGACCAAAGTGCCACCAATCCCGCCGCCCATCAATTCCGCGCTATTGAGCGACGCATCGTCGTAGGTGATCGGGAACGCAAAGGCCAGGTTCGACGAATCGCCGCAGCAGCCGGTGCCATCGTCGGCCAGCTCGGCAAAGCCCGGTCGGCTGAGTAGCGTGAGCACCGTGCCGCCGGGGGAGACCAGCTTGATGACGAGGTCGCCGATCCAGGTGTGGCTCATGCCGATCGTCACGTCGATGTCGGTGATGATGTTGCCCCCAAAGCCGTCGTCACCGACCACAATAAAATCGGAGGCCATGCCGACGAAGCTACCGTCGTACAAGTCGTCCGGGATCGCGATGCCCAGGCCGGGACCGGCCGACCATACGTTCACGGTGTCAGCCGACGCCGCTCCCGTGATGGCCATCAACCCGCCAACGGCGACCATTACAAGTATCTCTCTCATTGCTGTGTTTCTCCTGTCTTCGTGTTCTCGAGAACTTTGCCTCTCCTCCGGACTCGGATCGCGTATTCCGAGCCAAGCGCTCACGCGTAAAAAGAGGTCCAACTTGAACCGCACACACATACGGCTCCAATCCTCGGCCGCACCTCTCGATGCGATCGACGCCAAGACCAAGTCGCACGCCACCGCGCCGACCCGGCTCTCTCGCTTTTGTTGGAGGATTTTCGACGCCAACCCGCGGCGGCCGGTCTCCTCCTCACGCACTCCCCGGTTGCACGCACCCCGATCCGTGAAGGATTCGGGATCCTCTCTCGGCCACTAGAATACCGCCGGCAGCTACTGATGCAAGCAAGAAAAGGCGAGAACTGACAGGAATCTGGGCCGTGCACTTCGACCCCCGACTGATCGTGTCAAGTCGGGGTTCTGCGGAGTTTGGGAGTGCCTAGGGAAGCCCTCAAAGCCGGCGGGCCACATTCGGCAGCCCCTTTTTTGGTTCCGCCGTAGGCCGGGTACACCACCTTGGGCTCCCCGGGCAGCAGACCCGGTTCGACCCGACTCCGACTCGGTCCTGCCCTGGACCGGGGGGCCGAGGGCGAGGAGCCCGGCTCAGCACGTTAGGGGAAGACTCCGCTGAGATCGTAGACCTTGCCGATCTGACCCAACGCGGCGCAGTAGCTGGCGGTGCGCATGTCACACTCATACTTGATTCGCGCCAGCTTGACGCGCCGCGCCGCCAGCACCATGTGCTGCTTGAGCCGCCGATCGACTTCGTCCGCCGGCCAGTAGACCGACGACTTGTTCTGCACCCATTCGAAGTACGACACCGTCACGCCCCCAGCGTTGCACAGGATCGCAGGCAGGATCTCGATACCCCGCTGACGCAAGACGGCGTTCCCTTCCGGCGTCGTCGGCGCGTTCGCGCCTTCCACCACCACCTTCGCCTCAATCAGCTCGGCCTTTTGGGGCGTGATCATCTGCTCCAGCGCGGCCGGGATGAACACGTCCACCGGAATCCCATAGAACTCGTTCTCCTGGACCGCCTGGGCCTCAGCAAAACCCCCAACTCCGCCGATCTTGGCCGTGTGCTCGCTCAGGGCCTCCGGGTCAATGCCCTTTTCGTTGTGGATCGCGCCCGTGTGGTCGAGCACCGCCACGAGCGACGCCCCAAGCTCGCCCAGCAACCGTGCGGTCCAGCCGCCGACGTTCCCGAAACCGATCAGGCTGAACTTCAGCGACCCAAGATTGATCTCCAGTTCCTCCAGCATCTCCTGCAGCACATAGACCAATCCCTGGCCGGTGGCCTTGTTCCGCCCTATCGAGCCGCCCATTTCCACCGGCTTGCCCGTCACCACGCGCTGCGTGTCGGCGCGGTCGTGCTCAGGCGTCATCTGGGCGTAGGTGTCGGCGAACCACGCCATGATCTGCGCGTTGGTCCCCACATCCGGCGCGGGAATGTCGTAGTCCGGTCCGATCTGGTTGCTGATCGCCGAACAGAAGCGCCGGGTCACGCGCATCAACTCGTCGGTGCTCAGCTCCCGCGGGTTGCACTTCACGCCGCCCTTGGCCCCGCCGAAGGGGATCCGCACCAGCGAGCACTTCATGGTCATCAGCACCGCCAGCGCCTTGATATGGTCCAGGCTGACGTGCGGGTGATACCGAATCCCCCCCTTGTAGGGGCCCAGCACGTTGTTGTGCTGCACGCGATAGCCCTTGAACAGGTCATGATGCCCATCGTCCATCAGCACGGGGAAGTGCACCATGATCTCGTTCTTGGGTTGCGCCAACATGAGCTGCTGGTGATGGGCAAGCCCCACCAGCTCCGCCGCGATGAGCACCTGCTCGATCGTCTGATGAAACAGGTTCTTCGGATCACGGACGATCTCGAGCTCTTTGAACACCGCCGAGGGAAGGTGCCCCGGTGCGTGTGGCGCAGGCTGGGTTGTGGTGGCGTCCGCGGTGGTCGTGTCGGTTTCGGTATCAGGCATTCTTGGTAAGCACTCGCTGAATCGTTCGTCGGTGGTCAGTCGGTCGGGCCGGGGGAAGATTTCCTGGCCCAATGATACACCGCCCCCACATCGAGGCCCGATCGGCGCGCGCCGTTTCCCGAAAGGGGACTAGCGTGTGCGCGCCGCCATGGCCGCAGTGCGGTCACGCCCCCAGCCCCACCCCCAGCCCCGGAACCGCTTGAAAACCAGCCGGTTCCTTCGAGAACCGCTTCACGCGGCATTGGCTGAGAACATGTGCCTGCTGATGGGTCGATCATGGCTCTAGCCTCGAAAAGGCGCCGCTCCGTACAGGGCGCGACGGCGTCTTGGGCGCGCGCCCAAGACGCCTCGCCCCCGGAAGTATGGCGGAATCGTGACCGCATCCCTTCCCTTCGATGCCTTGATGCCACGATGCCATGATGTCATTTCTGCGACGCGCTCGCCTGCAGCTCGCGGCTAAACGGGGCCGTTGCGCAACGGATCGTTGATTGCGTTTGAAGGCGTCCGCGGGTTACCAGTACGCGACGCCGGTGGCGGCCGAGGTTGCTTGCAGCCTCGGCCGCGCCGGTGTTGGTGTTACTTGGCGTTGATAATGATTTGGAGCTGGTCGATCAGTGGCGGAAGATCGTCCTGGATCACGTTCCATAAGATGTCCAGGTCCACAGCGTCGTACCCGTGCGTCAGTCGATTCCTCATGCCGACGATTTCCTTCCAAGGAATCCGAGGCAGCGCGGCGCGACGATTGGGCGAGACGCGCTTCGCGGCTTCGCCGACGATTTCGACAAGTCGCGTGAGCGACAACTCTAACTTCCGGTCGGAGTCGAGGTTAGTCCGAGAGAATCCCTCAGCCATCTGAACGGCCTCACGGGCGTGATCCAGCATTTGGCCCATGCTGGTGATGTCATCATGCCGCGACATAGATATCTCGGGCCTCATTGAGCACCTCATCACGAAAATACTTGCTCAACGATTGTGGCGTGTGTAGATCGACGCTCTGGCCGAACAACTCTGAAAGCTCATCCTGCAATCGGAAGAACGCTAATCCGATCCGCGCGTCCGGCTCGAACTCGACGAGCACGTCAACGTCACTGTCCGCCGTGAAGTCATCGCGCAGCGCAGAGCCAAACAGCGCCAGCCGACGAATGTGATGCTCGCGGCAAAGCGCTTCGATCTCGGCGTGAGGAAGTTGGGCAAGATCAAGAGGCATCGGCCCGATCATAGAAGGTTGGTTCAACGGAGGCGAACGGTCGGCCAACGAGTGGCTTTAGGAATTCCCGACCATCTCCGGCTCGTGCGCAGCGCGTTCAAGTACAAACGATTTGCCTTGGTAGTCAGCTTTGATCGTATCGCCGGGGTTGAAGTTGCCGGCGAGGATCTGCGCGGCGATCGGGTTCTCGAGGCGCTGTTGAATGATGCGCTTCAATGGGCGAGCGCCGAACTGCGGGTCGTAGCCTTCCTCGGCAAGGGCTGATTTCGCTGCATCCGTCAACTCGAGCGACAAACCACGATCCGCCAGGCGCCCCCGGAGATGGCCGATTTGAATCTCCACGATCCCCGCCAGGTTCTCCTGCGTGAGTTGATTGAAGATAATCGTTTCGTCGATGCGGTTGAGGAGTTCGGGGCGCATCGTTTTCTTGAGCAGGTCGCGCATATGGGCTTCGATTTCAAGATCGAGCGCGCCTTGATCCGTCATTTCGAGAATCGCCTGCGACCCCATGTTACTGGTCATGATGATGATGGTGTTCCGGAAGTCAACGGTTCGGCCGTGGCCGTCGGTGAGGCGGCCTTCGTCGAGCAGTTGCAGCAGGACGTTGCTGACATCGGGGTGGGCCTTGTCCATTTCGTCGAAGAGCAACACGCAGTAGGGTCGTCGCCGCACCGCCTCGGTGAGCCGACCGCCTTCTTCGTAGCCGACGTAGCCGGGGGGCGCGCCGATCAAGCGGGCTACCGCGTGTCGCTCCATGTATTCGCTCATGTCGATGCGGACGATCGCCTCCTCGGTGTCGAAGAGGAACTCCGCCAGCGCCTTGCACAGCTCGGTCTTGCCCACGCCGGTGGGACCGAGGAAGAGGAATGAACCGATCGGCCGCGTGGCTTCGCCGAGCCCGGCTCGACTGCGGCGCACAGCGTCGGAAACGGCGCGCACCGCTTCGTCCTGTCCGACAATACGACTGCGAATCTCATCTTCCATGCGCAGAAGCTTTTGTCGTTCGCCTTCGACGAGCCTGTCTAAAGGGATGCCCGTCCATCGCGCGACGATCTCGGCGATCTGCTCGGCGTCGACCTCTTCCTTCACCATCGCCTTGCCGTCGGCTTGCCGCTTCGCGAGCTCTTCCTCAGCGGCGTGCAGTTGTGATTCAAGCTCGCGCTGTTCGCCGTATTGGATGCGGGCAGCCGTTTCGAGATCGCCTCGACGTTGGGCCTGCTCGAACTCAGTGTGCTTGCGATCGATCTGGGTCTTGATGGACCTGATCTTGTCGAGTTCAGCCTTCTCGACGTCCCATTGCGCGCTGAGTCGGCGGTTGCGCTCCTCGAGGTCAGCGAGTTCTTCCTTGAGTGATAACAGCCGTTTCTTTGATTCCTCATCAACCTCGAGCTTGAGGGCTTCGCGCTCGATTTCAAGTTGCATGATCTTGCGGCGCAGCTCATCCAACTCAACGGGCATCGAATCGTTTTCGATGCGCAGGCAAGAGGCCGCCTCATCAACCAAGTCGATCGCTTTGTCCGGCAGGAACCGCCCGGTAAGGTAGCGATGACTGAGGGCAGCGGCGCTGAGCAGGGCGGCGTCCTGGATTCGCACGCCGTGATGGGCCTCGTAGCGAGGCTTCAGGCCGCGCAGAATCGCGACGGTTTCCTCGACCGACGGTTCCCCTATATAGACCGGCTGGAAGCGCCGCTCAAAGGCGGCGTCTTTCTCGATGTGCTGGCGATACTCATCGAGCGTCGTCGCGCCGATGCAGCGCAGATCGCCGCGGGCCAGGGCCGGCTTGAGCATGTTGCCGGCAGAGACGGCGCCTTCGGCTGCGCCGGCGCCGACGATCGTGTGCAACTCGTCGATGAAGAGGATGATCTTGCCGTCACTGGCGGCGACTTCGCGCAAGACGGCCTTGAGTCGTTCCTCAAACTCGCCGCGGAACTTTGTGCCCGCCAGGAGCTGACCGACATCAAGAGCGACGACTCTCGCATCGCGCATCGAAGCGGGACAATCGCCGTTGACGATTCGTAACGCGAGTCCCTCAGCGATTGCGGTCTTCCCCACGCCCGGCTCCCCGATGAGGACGGGGTTGTTCTTGGTTCGCCGGCCGAGCACTTGCATGCAGCGTCGGATTTCTTCATCGCGCCCGATGACCGGGTCGAGCTTGCCTTGCTGGGCCAATTCAACCAGGTCGATCGCGTATTTCTTGAGCGCTTCGAAGGTTGCTTCGGCGTTTGGGTCGTTGATGTTCTGAACGCCGGACGCTTCGCGCAGGGACTTGATTGCCCCGAGCAGTCGTTTGTGGTCGAGCCCATTGACGGTGAGAACCTCCTTCGCTTCGGATTTCACTTGCACAAGGGCGAGCAGGAGGTGTTCGCAGGAGGTGTACGCGTCGTTGAGCTGCTTGGCTTGTTTTTCAGCTTCGGTCAGGGCCCCGATGGCGGCGGGGCTGGTTTGCGGCTGGGCGGACTCGCCGGAGACAGTGGGTAGTCGCTTCAATTCGGCCTCGGCGACCTCAGCCACACGATCGGCGTTCACGCCGGCCTTGCCGATGATCGAATGGGCGATCGAGGTGCGGTCTTCCAGGAGCGCCGCCAGAATATGCAGCGGCGTCAGCTCAGCGTGACCGGCCGAAAGCGCCTGCGACTGGGCATCAGCCAGGGCTTGCTGGGCCAGGGTTGTAAAGCGATCCATGCGCATCGGATATTTCTCCGGTGTGGTGGTCGGGAGACAGTACGTCTGCGTACATATCATTGACGCAAAGCGAATACCGTTTGGCGCTAGCGTCAGGGCTGTTTTAGGGGGCGTGCCGCTGCCAGAGTGGCAGGTGGGCGGGCCCAAGCCGTCAGGGTCCTACCTGTTCGTTGATGCGGTGGAAACAATGCCACCGGCCATCTACGTTAGTCTGAACGGCCACGGCATCGAACACTTCCTGGCAACCTCCTCGGATTGAGCAGTATGGACCGTCGAACTCTCCATCGGATCGCGATTCTCATTCTGGCTATCGTCGGGCTGTCAACAGCAGCAGTCATTGCCCTCGTCGTAACGCTCGGAGGGAGTGTCCTAGAGGGCGAGTCGCGCCACGACTTCGGCATTGTCCTGCTCGACTCACCCAGCAGCATGTTCGAGCATACATTCCACTTGATCAACGACTCCGACGAGACGGTGGTGATCGAAAGCGCCAAGCCGTCATGCAGCTGCACCACTGCCGAGCTATCGACGCGCACGATCGAACCCGGCGGTTCAGTCGATATCACGGCTCGGATAACGCTGAAGGCCTCCGCCCATCGGGAGGTTTCGATCACATTGAATCTAAGTGATGGCGACGTTCACAACTTATGGGTGGAAGCGAACGGTCGCCTTCGGCAGCAACTCAAGTCCACCGCAGAGTTTTTGCGGGTTGCGCCCGGAAGTCCGGCGGTGACTGTTGTGTGGGTTGAAGTTTGGGATGACAGCGACAACGCGCCGCAGCCGACGCTGGAAACGCCGGACGGCGTGACGGCAAAGTTCACGCGGTGGGATCTTCACCGCAAACAAAACGAGCGCTACGGTGTGCCGGCCCAGTGGAGCGGGCGCATTGTCGTCGAGCAGCAGTCCGAGGCCCTGCCGCCCGGCGCGGCGATGACCGTGCAATTCAAGTCCAGCGAGCCGGTGACGGTGTATTTAGCGCCGGTAATCCCGCAGCCCACAGATCCAACGCAATCACTTCCGGACGGTGGCTAAGCCGCTCCACAAGCCTGCGCCCGGCATCGACCGAACGCGGCCCGAGGTGATGGCCGTCCAGGAACGCTGCGCGTCACCCGCTACACGCGATCATTGCGGCCCGTCGCGCAGGATGGCCCGCACAGGACTTGCATCAAAACCCATCAACTTCAAGGGCAACGCGATCAGCTCGTACATTCCTGCGGGTACATCCTTCAGTACGATTCCTTCAAGAATTGCCATATCGTGTGCGAGGAACCGCTTGTGTGCAGGCAGATCCTTTGACTCGAACAAATCCACACTGGGTGTATCGATGCCGACGAGCTTCACACCTTTTTCGTGAAGGTCGTCAACCAGGGCCGGACTCAGTCCCGCGAAATCTTCGTTGAACTTCGTCGGGTCGGGGTACGAACCGGTTCCCAGCAACACACGCTCAGCTTCTATTGACGCGACAATCTGCGACGGTTCGATTCGCGTGCCGCGCTTCACCTCCACGTGAATGACCTGACACGGTCCTACATAGACGTCCAGTGCCTGTTCACCGATGCCCTGCGCATCGATCCCGTAATGGTTCGGTCCATCCGCATGCGCACCCAAATGAACCGTTGCCTGCAACGTAGACAACGTGATGTTGTCGCCTTTGGCCAGATCCAATAGCACCTCGCGCGACGGCGGCGTGTCGCCCGGCCAAACAGCCAATGCTCCAGTAATCGGAGGCGTGATGTCGTAGATCATCATGCAATCCACCAAACGAGCGATACCAACAGGATGAACAGAACCACCAGCAACATCACCGTAAGGATTCGATCCTGCCTTTTCGCTTTTTGCACCGCTTGGGCATATGGAATCCGCGAGAAGCTCACCATGTTGTAGAGCGGTAAGTACCATTGCGGCAGGAGGCGATGCACAACCCGCTCGCCTTTCTTTTTCCAGCGAAACAGCTTCGACGCAGCGTGATCGCGCATCTCCAGGAAATTGCTGATCGCCAAATCAGCGATCGCATCCGTATGCACCTTGCGCCGTTCGAAATATGTTGCCAACGCCTTGCCCCAATCCCCGCGACAAACCTTGAGGCACTCCATGAGCGTGACGCAGTCTTCAAAGCCCGCGTTGATCCCCTGGCCATAGAACGGCACGATCGCATGCGCCGCGTCGCCGATCAGCGCCACTTTGTCCTGGTAGAACCACGGCCCGCAGCGCACGGTCACCAGTGAGCTCGTCGGGTTGCTGAGAAAATCCTCGACCAGCATCGGCATCAGGGCAACCGCATCGGGAAAATGCGCGTTGAAGAACGGCATGACCTCCGCTTCTTGTTGCACCGCCTCGAAGCTGTGCGGACCCTCAAACGGCCAAAATAGCGTACAGGTGAACGTCCGGTCCTTATTGGGAAGGGCGATCATCATGTACCCGCCGCGCGGCCAGATGTGAAGCGCGTTGGGCTGCATCGCGAAGTCGCCGTCGGATGTGGGTGGGATGCACAGCTCCTTGTAGCCGTGCGCGAGATACGTCTGGTTATAGTCGAACCGATCGAGCAGGTGCATGCGCTCGCGCACGGCTGAGAACGCCCCGTCGGCCCCGATCACGACGTCGCCTTGGACCCACATGGTCTCATTGGTTTGAGCGTTCAGCAATTGGACGGCGGGCGTCTCGATATCGACATCAACGCAGCGCTGATCAAAGTGATGCTTGACGTTCGGATACTGCTGGGCGGCGTCGAGCATGGTGACGTTCAGGGCGCCCCGTGAGACGGAGTTGATCGCGTCGTTCGGATTCTTGCTGTAAGGCTGAAAGCTCAGTTGCCCGGTGGGGGAATGAATCATCCGACCGCGCATAGCAATGGCATCGTCCAGCACTTTGCGATCAAGCCCCGCAAGCTTCAAGGCGTGAATGGCGCGGACCGAGATTGCCAGGTTGATCGATCGCCCGCCGACGATCCCCTCCTTGCGCGGGTCGGCTCGCCGCTCATACACGACGACGTCATACCCCGCCTCGCCCAGCAGGCACGCCAGCAGCGCGCCGGTCAGCCCGGCCCCAACGATGATGATGCGCTCGCGGCGGCCTTCGTTCATACGGACAGTGTAGTTGAAACACGGAGGGCTACGGAGAGGGGCGTGCCGGCGTCGATATAGCCCTCGGCTTGCCGAGGGTTGGATTGCGCGTGGCAACTTCCCCCGGGCAAGCCCGGGGCTATGTGACAGCAAGGTCGAATCAACCAGTCGTCAGGACCTGCGCGAAACGCCACGCTTCGTGGAACGTGTTGTAAAACGGCGTCGGCGCGACACGAATCACGTTCGGCTCGCGGAAGTCACAGACCACGCCCGCATCCAACAGCGCCTGGAACCGCTCCTGTGGCTTGTCGTGAACGAGAATCGAAAGCTGACAGCCTTGCGCTTCCGGATCGGCCGGGGTGATGATCTCATAGCCGTCCGACCCGGTGCGCTCGATCAGGAACCGAAGGTAGCCGGTGAGTTGCTTGGATTTCGCGCGCAGGGCGTCGATCCCAACTTCGTCAAACATCTCCAACGATGCGCGCAGCGCCGCCATCGCCAGGATCGGCGGATTACTGATCTGCCAGCCATCCGCGCCGCTTTGCGCGACGAACGGGCGCTGTAAGTGCATCTGGAATCGGCCCTGCGGGTCGTCGCCCCACCACCCGGCATACCGCGGCAGGTCGAGGTTCTTGCCATGCCGTTCATGCACGAAACAGCCGCCCACGGCGCCGGGACCGCTATTGAGATACTTGTACGAACACCACACCGCGAAATCGACGTCCCAATCGTGCAGTTGCGGCGCGATGTTGCCCGCGCCATGGGCAAGATCAAATCCGACACTGCACCCCTTGTTCTTGGCTGCGGCGGTGATCCGCGGGATGTCAAAGACCTGACCGGTATAGAAGTTCGGGCAGCCGAACATCACGAGCGCAATCTCGTCGCCTTGCTCATCAAGCGCCGTTTCGATGTCCTCGATGCGAAGTGTGTGCTCACCTTCTCGCGGCGCAAGTTGCAAGAGGCCGTCTTTCGGATCGATCCCACGGGTTCGCATATGGGTCGTGACTGCGTAAAGGTCTGACGGAAACGCCGGCCGCTCCATCATGATCTTGTATCGTGTCTGGGTCGGTTGATAGAACGTGACCAACATCAGATGGATGTTGACGGTCAGGCTGTTCATAAACACGACTTCGCCTGCGCCGGGTTTTGCCCCGACCAACCGAGCGCCGCTTTCGCTGAATATCTCGTGATACGAAAACCAAGGCGTCCGGCCATCGAGATGCGCCTTGACCGCCAGCGTCTTCCAATCTTCGACTTCTTGCTCGATATACTGGCGCGCCTTTTCAGGCTGTAGGCCCAGCGAGTTGCCTGCAAAGTAAACTACGCGCTCACCATCCGGGCCGCGCGGACACAAGAACTTCTCGCGATACGTCGCCAGCGGGTCGCGGTCATCGAGTTGCTGGGCAAACGCTTCGGTTGGTTGATATGAATCGGTGGTCGGCGTTGCTGTCGTATCGGTGCGTGTCATACGTTGATCGTAGCAGCAACGACCGATTCAGCCTTGGGGTTGTCCGGCTTTATTCGCGGTGGTTACAGTCTCAGGCGATGCTGTGAACGCTGCCGCATCGAGATTCAGAAACTCCAATGCCGTCCCGGCCAGCATGCGCTGCTTGTCCTCGCCGGAGACATCCCCCAGACCCTCGATCAGCCGGCCGGGACAGTCCTCCCCCAGCACGAACGGGTAATCCGTGCCGAGCGCGATGCGCTCGGGGCCCATCAGCTTGATGAGGTATCGCAGCGCCTCCGCATCATGCACGAGCGAATCGAGATAGATTCGGTTGAGGTACGAGCGGGGTTCGTGGGCACAATCACGTGCGACAACCTCCGGGCGCGTTCGATACCCATGTTCGATCCGCCCGATCGTGAAGGGGAACGATCCGCCGCCGTGGGCGAAGGCGACGCGGAGATTCGGCAGCCGATCCAACACGCCGCCCAGAATCAACGAGCAGATCGCGAGACCCGTCTCGGCCGGCATTCCCACCAGCCACGGCAGCCAGTACTTCTCCATGCGTTCTTGGCCGAGCATTTCCCACGGATGAACGAAAACCGCGGCGTCGAGTTGCGCCGCTGCTTCCAAGATCGCAACCACGGACGGGTCGTCGAGGTTGCGGCCGTTGACGTGCGTCCCGATCTCGATCCCGGCCAGACCGAGCTCATTCACGCACCGCTCAAGTTCTTTGGTCGCCAACTTCTCATCCTGCATGGGGACCGTGCCCAGACCAACGAAGCGCTGCGGGTGTTCACGACATACTTCAGCGATGTGATCGTTGAGTAAGCGAGCAAGATCAAGCGCATCGGGCGCCTTGGCCCGATAGCTGAACATCACCGGAACCGTGGAGAGGACCTGCACGTGAACGCCGTGCGTGTCGCAATCATTGATGCGCTCGTTCGCGTCCCAGCAGTTTGCTTGGATCTCGCGGAAGCACTTGCCGTCGATCATCATGCGCGCGCAGCCGGGGCAGTAGTGATCGAGCTTGGCCCATCCGCCGTAGCCGTATCGCGCGTGAAGGTCCGGCCAATCCTTGGGCAGGATGTGCGTATGGAGGTCAATTTTCAGGGCTGCGTGGTCGCGCAAGTTCAGGTAGCGTACCAGATTCGCAGCAACAGCGAAACGTGATTCGCCATCAAAGCCGAACTTTGCGCAGTCCCGATTGGGACGCAGCGGCACGGCGCCTGATCCACGAAAAACCGTCGGCTGCGCCGACCCCGGCGTGGAGACACGCCGGCTCGGATCAACCGGTGATCGTGACGTGTGGCGCCAGCGCCTCCCCACATTCGGTACACACCGCCGATGTACCGACAGGATATCCACAGCCCGGGCAACAACCGCGTCGGCGAACGGCTCGATCACGATCGGAGACGCAGGGCAGTTCAGGGGGTGGCGTCGCCAGCAACGCGCGGGCAGGCGCGACGAGGATCAGCGGATGAAGCGCAGTCGCCCGAAGTCAGGGATGACGGCTCGACCTCCGTCCCGCAACGGGTAGGGCGCCGGGAAGTAGACAACCCAAGCCTTACCCAACAATAGTTTTCGATTCACGATAAACGGGGCGTCGTCGATTTGCGCCGCCACGATCGGAGCCGGGCTGCCCCAAAGTCTCGAGTCGGACGAGAATGGGCTGTTGTCGCCCAGCATGAGGAACTGATCCGACTCGAGGACAGCCGGATTGTTCGGATGCGTTCCGAAAGCCCAGCCAGTGAGCGCCGGCTGATTCTTCTGACTTCGATCGTTCAGCCTCGCCGGCTGATAGTACAAGTCACGATCGACGCGGACTCGATGCAGCGTGACCGGTGAACCGCGAAAGTGCCACATGAGCCTCGCCGGGTTCGGCGCCGCCCGCGGCAGCAGGTCGAGGACTTCCTGGTAGGCGAGTTGATACGCGTTCTCCATCCGCAGCCGAGGCCCCCAGTCGTACTCCAGCGGTCCGACGGCGCGCTTACCGTTGAGGTAGATCGACAGCGATTGATCCACGTGCCAGAACTCGACATTGATGACCCGCCCGGCTCCGCGCAGTTTGATGTTCTCGGTGCGTTGACGGACCGTTTCTCCAGTCGCCTGGCCGTCGTCGTCAATCGGCGTCATCTGCACGATTGCCTCGTATCGCCCCGTTCCTTCGCGCCGCTTGAGAATGAACTCGAAGCGGTGCCCGCGCGTCACCAGTTCCAGTGTCGTCTCGAAGCCCGGCTGATCGGCAACGATCCCGGCCGAAACGCGAAGATCGCTGATGTTGAAGATCGGCGTTCGGGAGTTCGGGCTCGGCCGTTGCCTCAATGGATACATCAGCATGTCGTACGACGTCCAATCGGTCAGCGGGATCTGGTGCAGGTCCCATTCGAGCGTCGAGGGTTCGGCCGTGTCACAGCGGAAACTGCGCTCGGCGGTTGTGTTCCAGCCTTGGCCGCTAAAGGGTGGGCTATAGGAACGATCCAGCTCGTCGGGCCGCAGCGGCATGAAATCGCTGTCGTAGATCGTTTGCCACACCGCCCGCTGGACATGCAACGGCTTTCGCTGAATCTTCAGGTCGCCGATCTCTGCATCGATATCGCCGACAAACACGTCGCCGTCAACCAGGAGGAGCTTTTCGTCAGGCAGACCGACCAGCCGTTTGATGTAGTTCTCGTCCTTGCCGTCGGGGTTCGTGGGGTTCTTGAACACCACGACGTCGAATCGCTTCGGGGCAAAGAACGGATACAAGCATTTGAGCACGAGGATCCGATCGCCCATGCTGTTGCGCGGCTGGCCTCGATCGGCCCGGGGAATCGCAAAGCGAGGACCGAGCTTCGGATCGTAGATTTCTCGTGCGCTGACATCAACCCGGGCGTCGATCGGGAACGTCGCGCCGGTCTGGCGGGAATGGAACCGGTAGTGTTGGCCGAGCAATGTTGGGGCCATCGACCCGGTCGGGATGACGAACCCCTCCGTGACAAAGCCGCGGAAGGTCATCGCCAGTACAAACGCGATGATCAGCGACTGGAGCGTTTCGATCGCAGTTCCTTCTTCGTGCAACTGATGAGGTGGGTTTGTCGTTGCCATGGCCCGATGGTAGGGGATATCGACGCAATGTTCGTCGTCAGGCGCGTACCGTTTTTCGATCGGCGTGATTCACAGGCGTTGCCCGGGTGCCATGCTTCATTCCCGACGCCTCGGGATGAAGCATGCTTTGCCCTATCGGGTCAAAGCATGGCACCCGCCCACGGATCAATTGCGATGCTTATCACAGGTGCGTTTAGGTGGAAGAGTCCTTGGGCGGGAGGCGTTTGCGGCCGCGGCGGCGACGGCGACGCTTGGATCGGGGCTGGGCCTCAGTCCCAGCATCGGCAGCCTTGGGCTCGGTCGCCTTTGCCGCCTCGCGGAAACTGTCCTGTTGTTGAGATTTGCGTTTGCGGCCGCGGCGGCGGCGCTTCGTTCGCTTCTCGTCGTCCGTGCGCTCCACGGTTTCCTCGACCGAGAGACCGCGCAGCGCGTCGCCCAGCTGCGGCTGCGACTTCTCCCATTCAGGTGTGCCGGGCATCGGGCACTCATCGGGGTCCATGAGCTCCTCGACGGGCACGGCGATCTCCTCGTCGTTGTGCTCCAGCCGGACCAGGGCCAACTGCACCAAGATCTTTGTGTCCACGACGACGCCCGGACCCTGCGACGTGCCCACGCGGGACTTGCGTGCCGGAAGATTCTTCCTCAGCTCCTGGTACGTATGGTCCTCATACCGCAGGCAACACATCAGACGCCCGCACCGGCCTGAGATCTTCAAGGGATCCAGCGGCACCTGTTGCTGCTTCGCGGACTTCATCGACACCGGCCTGAGCACCTTGAGGAAGTTCTTGCAGCAACAGTGCTGGCCGCATCGTTCGTAGTCAGCCACGAGCCGGGCCTCGTCCCGGGCCCCGACCTGCCGCATCTCGATTCGTGATTTGAACTGGGCCGCAAGCTCCTTTACCAGCTCGCGGAAATCAACCCGGTCCGCCGCCATGAAGTAGAACGTGAGCAGCTCCCCGCCGAGGATCGGCTCGACATCGACGAGCTTCATCGCGAGGCTCAGCTCGTCGATCATCGCCTTACACGTCCGGACGTAATCCTTTTTGTTGGAGTTGATCGTGGACTGCTTGTTGAGGTCCTCAACGGTGGCGATGCGAAGGATCTTGCCGTTGGTGTAGAACGGGTAGTTATTGCCGCCGGAGTTCTCGATGTACTCCAGCATCTCCTGGCGGGTAACGGACTTGGCGCAGCCGGCGTTCTCGCAGGTGGTGGTGAGCATCTCCACGATCTCCGTGCCGCGATGGGTCCGAGCCACCAGCTTGGAGCCGCAGCCGGGCTTGGCCTCGCCTTCGTAGGGGTACTCACCGACCAACTTCATGGAGCCGAAGCGGACCACGATGGTCTTGGGGGGCTTGAGCTGTGCGTACAGCTCCTCATCGCTCATCGCGGTGCGGTGACGAGCATCAGCGTCGGCCTCGAAGACCGGCAAAGGCATAATCGACATGAACGAATCTCATCGCGCTCGGCGTCGCCCCAGAGGTGCGCCGAGTCAGCCGTTGCGCCAAAATGTCGTCAGGCTGGGGTTTCCTAGCACCGGACGTCCCCTGACCAGACGCCGGCTCCAAACGCAATGAGTAGCGGAAGTATAGCACGCGAAAGTGCTTCCGGCCGTCAAGGATCGGTTCGAGATCAAAAGATGGCGGGCAGGAACCCCAACCATAGTTGCAGGTCATTTGTTCTTGTGGATACGCTAATGCTGCGCCCACAACAATTACATGCACTGGACCATGTTGAAGACCACAAATCCACTTCATAGTTGTCCGCATTGCGGGTTGGTGCAGACGGCGCCGCAGCAAGTCCCGCCGTCGATGCGCGTGTGCTGTGCGCGTTGCGAAGGCACGTTGTTTCGGCGCTCGACGCAGTTTAGAAGTGGCGCGACGACTGCCGCCATCGCTATGGCCGCCCTGATTCTCTATCCGTTTGCGGTCGGATTGCCGATGGTGAGCATCACGAAGTTCGGCCACGAGCACGAATCGAGCATTCTCGCGGGGATTGGGACGCTGTTTGGACGCGGGCATATCTTCATCGGGCTCATCGTGCTCGTGTGCGCGCTGGTGATTCCCGTGCTCAAGCTGAGCGGATTGCTCGTGCTATCCGTCGGCGGGCTCGGGCTGGGGCGCCATTCCCGCGCGCTGACGTATCGCCTGGTGGAATGGACCGGCCGCTGGGGAATGCTCGATGTGCTGCTGGTGGCGATACTCGTGGCCGCGCTCAAGCTCGGTGATCTGGTGGAAGTATCGGCGGGACCGGCTGCAATGGCCTTTGGACTATGCGTCCTGCTGAGTCTGCTCGCGGCGGCGAGCTTTGATCCGCATCGGATATGGGAACCCGGAGTATGACGAACAAACGCAACCGCAACGCCGATATCGATCAATCGCCCGCGGCCGTCCCGCAGGCTATTCTCAAACCCGCGCGTCGGCTGACGTGGGCGTGGCTCGTGCCGTCGGCGGCGCTGATCCTTGCCGGCTGGCTTGCCTATAGCGCATGGGTGTCGCGCGGGTTCATCATCACAGTGCAGCTGGATCAAGGGCACGGCATCAAGACCGGACATGAAGTTCGCTATCGCGGCATCACCGTCGGCGAGGTGCGAAAAGTGAAGCTGGCTGAGGGTTTCGACGGCGTCATTGTGACGGTCAGTCTTGCCACCCAAGCGGATCAATTGGCTCACAGCGGCAGCCGGTTTTGGGTTGTGCGCCCGCAACTGGGTCTGGAAGGCGTCCAGGGGCTGGAGACTTTGATGGGGCCACGGTACTTGGCGGTCGCGCCTGGTCTCGGTGCTCTGCAGCGTCATTTCATTGGGCTCAATGAGCCGCCGGTGGTTGAAACCATCGAGCCGGGTGATCTGGAAATCGTTCTGCAAGCAACAAAGCGCGGGGGGCTGCGCCGCGGCGCACCGGTGACGTATCGCCAGGTACCGGTGGGCGCGGTGTTGTCCGTTGGCCTGGCCAGCGACGGCGGCGCGGTGGAAGCTCGTGTCCATATCGAGAAAGCGTACGCGCAGCTGGTTCGTGAAGGGACACGCTTCTTCTCGGTCGGCGGGCTCGAGGCTGATGTCAGCCTGACCGGCGTGTCATTGGAAGTGGAATCGCTGGCGGCGCTGTTGACGGGAGGGATAGCGTTGGCGACACCCCCGGATGCCGGGGAAATCGTTCGCACCGGCCATCGATTCGTCATGGACGCCCAGCCGCCCGAGGACTGGTTGACGTGGCAGCCGATGGCGGTGATCGGCAACTCGATGCTCCCGCCGGGCGCGCCGCTGCCGACGCCGCTTCGGGCGCGAATCGGCTGGCGGGAGGGTCGGTGGATCACGCGGGCCAAGTCGCGCCAGGGCTGGGTGTTGCAAACAGACGATGGATTGCTCGGACCGGCCGATCTTCTGGGCCCCAACGGCGATGCCGACCGCGAGACCGTTGTGCTGGAGGTTGCGGGGACCGTGGTCGAGCTGGAGTCGGAGCCATCGTGGCAACACGGCGGCTTGGCGCTGCTGGCCGAACACGTTACGCCGACAAGTTGGCCGGCACAGCGCCGCCGATCGCCGTCGGAGGTGGAAGACTGCCTGGCGGTGGGCGACCCGACGGCAACGCCCCTGCCGCTGGCGGCGGCGCGGCTGACCGCGCAGATCGGGTCGTGGGCCGTTGATCCGGCCGTGCCCGTAGACGAGTCCTGGCACGGCGCCGTGGTCGTCGCGCGATCGGACGGTTTTGTGGTCGGTTTACTTCTCGTCGACGATGACGAAGCGCGCGTCGCGCTCATCCCCCCTTCATTCGCACCATAGAAGCCGGACCTGACGAGCCCGATTCGATCGGGAGAGGAAGGTCCGGGTCGAATCGACCGCAGCGGTCCGCACGACTGTGAGCTACCGCCGTTGGCGACCCTCGACGGTCAACCGCACCTTTCGCGGCCTGCGGGTGGCGGCGCTTCCGGAGGCGCACGAGGGACAGCTATCACCGGATTTGCGTCGTGGCACGAACATGCGCACGACCATCCATGCCCCCCACGCCGCCACCGGCGTCACGACCCAGAATTGC
Source organism: Planctomycetota bacterium (assembly GCA_022567855.1). Taxonomy (GTDB): domain Bacteria; phylum Planctomycetota; class Phycisphaerae; order Phycisphaerales; family SM1A02; genus JADFNO01. The sequence continues at coordinate 24,997 of JADFGE010000001.1, forward strand.
CAATCGCCAAGCGGAAGCCCCAACACGCTATGTCACTCCCATCGCGCCGACGGCTGTGTACGTGATCCACGCAGCCGCGTAGGCCAACAACGACATATAACCCAACTGTAGCAGCGCCCACCGCCAGTGCCCGGTCTCTCGACGTGTTACGACCAGCGTCGGCAAACATTGCATCGCCAGCACGTAGAAGATCAGGAGGCTCGCGCTGGTTCTCGTGGTGAACACGGCCCGTCCGTCGGCGCGCTTGGCCGACCTGATTCGCCCGATCACCTCTGGATCGTCCGCGTCGTCGCCGGCTGAGACCACCACCGCCATCGTCGAAACGAAGACCTCCCGGGCCGCGAAACTGCTCAAGACCCCGATCGTGAGCTGCCAGTCGTAGCCCAGCGGCGCGAATACCGGCTGCGCGAATCGGCCCAGCCGACCCAGCAAACTGTGCTCGGCGGCATAGCTCGATTCCAAACGATCGGCTTGGGTCGTCAAGCTCGCAGCAAGGGCAGGCGCTTCGTCCAGCACCGTCTGGGCTTGCGCACGCAGCTCCAGCGCCTCAGTTGGAGGATCGACTTTGGGATACGCACTGAGCCACCACAGCAAGACACAAATCGCCAGGATCACCGTGCCCGCCTTGCGCAAGAACATCCAGGCTCGGTCCAGCGTTGTCAACAATGCGGTTCGCAGCGAGGGAATCTTGTAGCTGGGCAGTTCCAAGACCATCGGCTGAGAGGGTCCGCGCAGCAGGCTGCCCCGCACCACCAACGCCGTGAGCAAGCCCGCGATCACGCCGATCGCATAGCACGCCGTGAACGCCAAGCCTGCATACAACGGCTGATCGCCGAACAGGATTCCGATCAGCAGGACATAGACCGGCAGTCTCGCGGAGCAGCTCATGAACGGTGCGACGAGAATCGTAGCCAGGCGGTCGCGCCGGTCCGGGATCATGCGCGCCGACATGATGGCGGGAATCGCACAGGCATGAGCGGACAGCAGCGGGACGAACGAATGGCCGGGTAGTCCGAATCGCCGTAGTAGTCGATCCATGACAAACGCGGCCCGCGCCAGGTACCCGGTGTCCTCCAGCAGCGTAAGCAGGAAGAACAAGAGGCAAATCTGCGGCAGGAACACGATGGTCCCGGCGATGCCGCCGACGATGCCGTTGGCGACGAGATCGTGTATGGCCCCCGGCGGGATGAGTCCGGCCAGTGAGCCGCCGAGCGTCCCGAACACGAAGTCGATGAGGTTCATGGGAAGTTGCGCCAACGAGAAGATCGTGTAGAACAATCCGACCATGACCGCGGCGAAGATGACGACGCCGAACACCGGATGCGTGAAGGCGGCGTCGAGCCGGTCTGTAAGCGTGTCCTCGTCAGCGCCGACCGCGGACGCGCCGCCGACGCTGTGCTGGACCACGGCGTCGGCCCAAGCCACTGAGGCTTGTATGTCAGCCGGATCAGGCACGCCAGTTCCACCGACCGCGGCCTCAGGGAGCGCCGCAAGAAGGTCTGGTATACCTTGCCCGCTTCGAGCGCAGATGCTCACCACGGGGCAGCCGAGGTGTCGGCTCAATCGCTCGGCGTCAATGGTCAATCCCCGGCGTTGGGCCAGGTCGGTCATGTTCAGAGCTACCACCGCAGGCACGCCTTCGTGCAGCACCTGAGCGACGAACAGCAGATTGCGGGCGAGGTTGGTGGCGTCGGTCACGATCACCACGGCGTCTGCGCGATCGGCGCCTTCGCGTTCGGCTGTGCGCTCTTCTTGCAGATACTGCTTGCAGACGCGCGACTCTGGAAGGTCCAGGTGCAGGCTGTACACACCGGGCAGATCGATCACGTCGATGGATTGGCCGTGCGCGCGGCAGCGACCGATGCGTGTCTCCACCGTCGTTCCCGGGAAGTTGGCCGTTCGGGCCCGCAGCGCACAAAGGCGGTTGAACAACGTGGTCTTGCCCGTGTTGGGATTCCCGAGCAAGGCGTAGCGCCGCCTCATCGCGTCGTCCGGTACCCGGGCGACGGACCCAGGACTCGCCGGCTCGGTCAAAACGGGTGACGTCGACATCGCGCTTAGTAAGCTAGGTCTGCGGGAAGAGTTGGTGAACAAGAATCCGCCGCGCCAAAGTACCGGCAAGTCCCAGGCGAGTGCAGTTGATCCGGATGATGCACGGCTCGCCCGGCCGACACACGCACAATTCGCAGTGATTGGTCAGGCCCATCGCTTCGAGCAGTTGGGCCTCAGCCGGATTGACATTCATCGCCGCCACTCGGCAGCGCTGGCCGCTGGCCAATTGGGCAAGGGGCACCGTCGGGACGGATTGAGTCGGGACGGGATTGTCATCAGCGGCGGTCATGGCTACGGATACCTGCCCGGTCTCGGTATTGAGACTGCGTCTCAATTGCGACAGCAGTCTAGCATATCGGACCAGCTTGTCCAGTGATCGACTCCGCCAGGGGCTTAAGTGCAAATACCTCGCCAGGCCTGGGTTCGGGAGGCGGGCCTTCCACCGACCATCCTGGGCTGGGCTACACTGGGCCGCTGGCATCGGCTCAGCCCGTGGCAAAACTCGTGCAAGACGGACTGGTTATCCGCCAGTCCAATCCGACCCGACCTCGTAGAGCAGAACGAAGCGATGGAACGCGAGCCTCCGCGTCAGATCGGCCAGTACCAGATCCAGCGCGTGCTCGGCACCGGCGGGATGGCGACCGTCTACGCCGCCCTGCAGCGACAGCCCCGGCGGACCGTGGCCGTCAAGGTGCTCAGGACCGAGGTTGCCTCGGAGGCGACCCTGCGCCGGTTCAAGCGGGAGGTGGAGATCCTCGGCCGGCTCCGGCACCCGTGCATCGCCCAGGTCTTCGAAGCGGGCACGTTCGACGACGGCGAGGGGTCCTCCCTCTACCTCGCGGTCGAGTACGTTCCCGGCGCCAAGACGATCCTCGAATACGCCGAGGCCAAGCAGCTCGAGTTGGCTGATCGCCTGAAGCTGTTCATCAAGGTTTGCTCCGCCGCGGAGCACGCTCACAAGCAGCGGGTGATTCACCGCGACCTCAAGCCCAACAACATCCTTGTGGACTCGTCGGGGCGGTTGAAGTTGATCGACTTCGGCGTGGCCCATGCGGCCGACCCCGATCTGGGAGAGCGCACCAGACACACCGAGACCGGTCAATTACTCGGGACGATCCAATACATGAGTCCGGAGCAGGTGGACGCAACGCTGAGCGACATTGATCCTCGCAGCGACGTGTACGCGTTGGGCGTGGTGCTCTACGAGCTGTTGACGGGGCGGCACCCCTATGAGCTGGAGGGTCTGCGCATACACGAGGCGCTGCGCGTCATCCTCACTCGGCCGCCGCGCCCCCCGAGTGACGTCGCGCCGCAGCTACGCGGCGACCTCGAAACGATCATCCTCAAAGCACTGGCGAAGGACCGCAGGCAGCGATATCGGGATGCGGGCAGCATGGGGCGCGACATTGTGCGGTTCCTGCGGCGCGAGCCGATTCACGGCAAGCCCGGCGGGTCCGTCTACCGCGCCAAGATGTTCGTTGTGCGCCGCCGCAAGCAACTGACCGTGGCGGGCGTGATCGGGGCGGCGCTGGTCGTGACGTTCGCGGTTGCGGCGTGGCTTATCGTGCGAGCCCAGGAGCAGGTGCAACACGCTGAGCGCGCTACGCAACGGCAGGAGGAAACGAACCTCGAGATCCAGCAGTCGCTTCAGGAGCAGATCGAATCCGCGCGCGACGCGGCGAGACAGCCGGACCGAACGCTGTTTCGGCTCGCCGCCCATGATGACGCGGTAAGCGCCCTGGCGTTTGATCCGACCGGCCGACGGCTCGTCTCCGCGTCTCACGACGGGTCGATCGCAATGTGGGACCTTGCAGATCGAACGGAACGCTTCGGATCCCTGGAGCATGAAGCGCCCGTGACATACTTGGCGGTAAGCGGGGATGGATCACGGCTGGCCGCCGCAGACGAGGACGGGCTGCTCGTCGTATACGACGCCGCCACGGGCGAGGTCCAACGCCGGATCCAGACGGGGGCTTCGGTCGTTCGCTGCCTGGCGCTTGATTACGTAGGAGACCGGCTGGCCGTCGGTCGTGACGACTTGACCATCTCGCTTTGGGCGATCCAACAGCCCGAGCCGATCCGAACCTTCCGCGGCACGACCGGGTCGTTCCATCTGGTGGCTTTCAGTCCAGACGGGCAGGACCTTGCGGCGGTCTCCGAAACCGACGCGGTGTACATCTGGGACATTGAGACTGCCCAGCGCCGGTGGCAGCAGGCCGGCCCGGAGGCAACCATCGCCCTTCGTTTCACCCCCGCCGGCGATCGACTGCTGTGCGTTTCCTTGCGAAAGGGCGGGACATGGTTTGACCCGGCCACGGGCGACGCCGTCGCCCGGTTGTCGCTGGGGCGCCAGGCGTTGACCGAGGCCGCCCTTGATCCGACCGGGCAATGGCTGGCCGCGGTCGTGGACGAGCGCACGGTGCGCGTCTGGAATCTCGTCGCAGGCGAACCGGTGGGCCCGCCGATTACGAGCGAGCAGCCGATTCAGTCCCTCGCCATCCACCCCGAGGGAACGTGGCTCGCTCTGGGTGAAGCCGGCGGCGACATCGTCGTGGTTCCTGTCGTTCATGAGCAGTAGGGAACTCGCCGTCGATATGCATGGGCACACGCTTGAGAATCGGCGTCGCGATGGCCGGTGGGCGTGTGTAGCATCTCTCCAGCCGTCTTTGGCAACATGCCGATGACCGACCTCAGTAAGGCAAGGGAGTCACACTTCACCGTGGATGCCGCGATTGTCACTGCCGCGAGCCTGCGACCGTATTTTGAGCAATGCGGGTACGAAGGGTCACGTTTGGCTACGGACTACACCTTCGACAGTGAAACGGCGCCGCTCGTTGGCTTCTTCGGTCGACCTTGGGACGCGCGTTCGGCGTGTGTGGCGGCGGTCGATTCGAAGGGCGATACCCATGCGTCTGCGGCCACATGCTATACCCTTGGCACGCCGACGGTTTTCGTCTGTCGTGGCGATGGTTTCGACTGCTGGACTATATCTGGCGACGGTCCCGCCCAAAACAAGCCTATTGCGGCGCAGGAGATCCGTGGTTTCTTCCAGACTCATGCCGATGATCTCAGTCCAGAGACGATATACGCTGCAAAAACGCGTCGCCCCGTAGCGGCGCAACGTCAACTGTGGTTCGTGGATGTCGGGCTCATGCCAGCTGTGGAGCGCCGCATGGGCCAGGCGCTGCATCGGCTCGTGGAAGGGGCCATCCAGGACTTGTCCGCAGAACTGGGGGGTCAGTTGCGGAGCCGAAAGGCCTTGACTGACCTTTACAAGACCGTGTTCTGGCTGCTCGCAGCCAAACTGCTCAACGAAAAGGATGTTGAGAACTTCAAAAGGATCGACTTGAAGAATGTGGACGAGGTCTTTGATCGCGTGGGTAGGCACTACGCAGATACCGCGACTCTACCTCCCGGCGGTAAGAAGTGGCGAGCGGCCATTGATGCGGTGGCCGCAAACATCGCTTCGTGGGGGAACCTCGGAAATATCTCCCCTGAGGCGCTCGGGTACTTGTACGAGCAGGCGCTAGTTGACAAGAAGCCCAAGGGAGCCGGAGCGAAGAAGATCCCCAAGGGTCGGGACATCCGTAAAGAGCTGGGGATCCACCGTACACCGCCGGTATTGGTGGATCATATGCTTGCTCAGTTGTGGACACTCATCGAGCAGATCCCGCCCGCTGATCGCCGGGTTTTCGAACCCGCGTGCGGGCACGGTGCGTTTCTTGTCGCGGCGCTGCGCTGGCTTCGTGAATACTCGGGTGTGCCGGAGGGCATCGACCGGCATCGATACTTGCGCGACCGCTTGTACGGTGTCGAGGTTGATTCTTTCACTCGCGAACTCTGCAAGCTATCGTTGACGCTGGCCGATGTGCCACACCGCAACTCATGGCGGATCGACCAGGACGATATGTTCGCGCCGAGCGTGCTGAAGAACGCCGCAGCGCAGTGCACGGTACTCCTCGCCAATCCGCCGTACGAACCGTTCAGAGTCACCGACAAGAACCGATACCAGAAGGCCGGCGAGCCAGTAACAGCGATCACAAAAGCAGTCGAGATGCTCAAACGAACACTGCCTCACTTGCCGCCGGGCGGGGTCTTCGGTGTCGTGATGCCACAGGGGATGCTGCACGACAAAGAATCGACCGAGATACGCAAGCTCTTGCTGACCGACTTCCAACTCAGCGAAATCACGCTCTTCGCCGACAACCTGTTCGAAGAGTCCGACCATGAGGTGGCCGTGCTCATGGGGCGACGCCGAAAGCCAACCGCGTCGAGCACGCTCATGTACCGTCGCGTCCGTGAACGCGGGATGGCAGCGTTCAAGGAGCGCCTTGCGTTCTCATCTGAACGGAAAGTGCCACAGGCGAGTTTCGCGACGGACTTACCGGCGACCCTCCTGCTGCCGGACCTGCCGGAGGTTTGGGACTACCTGGGCGACATGCTTGGGCTCGGAATCTCCGCAAAAGTCCAACAGGGTTTTCAGTTCCGCAGCAAGAAGGAGTTGGAAGGTCGGCAAGTCGAATCGAAGACCAAGAAGCCAGGCTGGATTCCTGCGATTCTGCGTGCAGATGATGGCTACTCCATCTGCGAACTACCCAAGCGTGTCTGGATCGACTACGCCGAGGATACGCTGAGGCCGCGCGGCGGCGGCGCCAAGCCAGGCACGGCGCAGGTCATTCTCAACTACGCACGTGTGGCTCGCGAGCCGTGGCGACTGAAAGCCGTGGTCGATGAGAAAGGGCACGCTGTCTCCAGCCGATTCTTAGTATTCCGGCCGAAGCCCGGCGGACCTACGCTCCGAGTGTTGTGGGCCATCCTCAACTCACCCGTTGCCAACGCGTACGCACATTGCTTCTTGGGGAAGCGAGAGACGCTCGTCAAGGAATGGCGGGCCTTCCCACTTCCCGCAATATCTCTTGCACGAGCGCGCGGTATTGCCGGGGCAGCCACTGAGTACTTAGCCGCGGCACAAAAGGCGCAAGATGCTTTCATGAAGCCGATGGACAAAAAACCTCTGCGGCAGGCACTGTTGGCAATGGATGCAGAGGTGTTGCGCTCATATGACCTGCCGCCGCGTCTCGAGCGCCAGTTACTAGACCTCTTCGAGGGTGTCGAACGCAAGGGTGTCGGATGCGAGTTCAAAGGATACTACCAGTCGAGTCTCGATGCTTTTGTGCCGCTTCACGAGTTGATTTCGGATGAATATGCCCGATCGACCATGGAAGAGTTCCGCCAACAGCGGCCGCTCGATTCTTCGTCACCGGTGTTGGCTGCGCTGCGGAGTGCGAGCGAGGCGTTCGCGGAGGAATAACGCTTGTCAGACTTCCTCCTCGATACGCAGACGATCCGGTATTGGTTTGATTGCGAATCGGTGTTCCACTTGCCAGTACGAAAAGCGGCCGCAGCTCTCGCCCCGGGGTCACATGTGTTCGTCTCGACGATCACATTGGGCGAGATTGAATTCGGGATACAACACAATGCCGCTGGCATGGGCGGCCGCCTCAATGAGTACGCCGATTTCGTTCGTAAGAATCTACCTCTTATTCTGCCTGTTTCACGGCACACGGCAGAGCCTTATGGGCGTGTCCGTGCCAAGTTGGTTGACCGGTTCCCGCCACCGGGAGGCTGGTCCAAGAGGAAGCGGGCGGAGCAATTGTACGACCCGATCGCGGCACGCGAGCTGGGCTTCGACGAAAACGATCTTTGGCTCGTAGCCCAGGCTATCGAACGGAACCTCGTTTTCGTCACAAATGACAAGATGGCTCCTAATCAGGGAAGCGATGCGAGAGATTCAGCCAACTTTCTCGTTTGTCAACTGGGCGGCTGAATGACCTCGGAACGGCGTCGAGCGCGACCGTGTGAAACTCCAAGCGTTGTTTGTGGGACGCCATCGCTTCCTCGAAGTACATAAGAACCCTTATCTCCCAATCATCGAACCGGTTTGACCGTTAATTGGTAGACTTGCATCATGCAGACGTGGCGGGCGACGACGATTCTCTCCGTGCGACAGGGCGCGCGGGTAGCCGTGGGCGGCGACGGGCAGGTAACCATCGGGGAGACGATCGCCAAAGCCGACGCGGTGAAGGTGCGCAAGCTCGACGACGTCGGCGCGGAAGCGGCCGGGGTGCTGATCGGATTCGCCGGCTCCGCAGCCGATGCGTTCGCCCTGTTGGAGCGATTCGAGGCGAAGCTCAAGGAGTCGCCGACGAACCTCATGCGGGCCGCGATCGAGCTGGCCAAGCTTTGGCGCACAGATCGGATGCTGCGCCGACTGGAGTCATTGCTGGTGGTCGCGGATCGGGCCAAGACATTGATGATCTCAGGTCAAGGTGACGTGATCGAACCGTCCGACGGCATATGTGCGATCGGCTCCGGCGGACCGTTCGCGCTCGCGGCGGCGCGGGCGCTGATGAAGCACACCCAGCTCGGCCCGGCGCAACTCTGCAAAGAGGCGCTGCGAACCGCAGGAGAGATCAGCATCTACTCCAATGATTCCCTGACCGTGCTCGAACTGAATGGGCCCAACGGCCCCGAGATGGGAACGGGCGAGGACAACCGATCGTGAGCAGACGCCGCGGTCGGCGAGGACGCCGGCTGACGACCGTCCTGGTCGCGGTTTCGCTGGCGATCGGCCTGGGGTGTCTGATGGCCGTCGGCCCACCGCCGGTGGTCGGCGTCGATGCCCTGTGGGTCAAGGCGAATGCTGCTGAGGTACGCCTGATGCTCGGGGCGATCGCGGCAGCGCTGCTCTTTTCCGTCGCTGGACTGTGGTTCGGCGTTGCGCGAGGGTTCCTCGCAGCGGTGTGGATCGTGCCTATTCTGGTAAGTGCGGTGTTCTTTGCTGATCGTGTGGGGGCGATTTATCGGGTCATGGTGTCGTACGTCCGCTAATTGAAGGCTGCGTTGAATCGGACCCGTCAAAGCGTCGATTCTATAGCTCATGGGTGCATGGCTTTCGAGCGTCAAACGGGCGCTGGGTGCCGGACCGAACGCAAAGGAGAAGGTGCGTCTCCTCCTGAAGGCGGCCTATCGCGCGCGTACCACGCTCGATCTGGAGCCGCTGAATCAGACTGGGTTTCACAAGCTGGTGCTGGCCGCCACGATTGAGCAGGTCCGTGATGACGATGTGATCATCAGTCAGCCATTGATCGGCGCCTTGAACCATCCGTTGGCCACCGGGGAAGAACTCCTCATGAGCTTCGGGCTCGACTCCGTGGGGGGCGTCAGCGGCAAGACCCAGGCATTGGGGCGAGTTCAAGTCCCCTCCGGTGGCCCCCGGCTTCTGTATGGCTATCGCCTCGCCATGCCAACCGTGCTGCGCGCCGTTGAACGTCGTAAGCATCGTCGCGTGACGTTCGGATCAAACGCCCCGCCCGCAGCTGCGCTCTACCCCCGCCCGAAGGATGCGCCACTGAGGGGGATCCTCATGGACATCAGTATCCGCGGCATGCTCATCCGCATCCTCCACGAGCCGGAGTGCGAACTAGCACTGCAGCAGCGCGTTCATCTGAGCGTACAGCTTCCCCCTCCGGTCGGCGTAATCGACGAGAACGTCACCGTTGTTCGCGTTGCACCCAGCGCCAACCGCACCAACAATTATATCGGTGTCGCCTTCGACGGGGAAGTCGAGGGCCTCGCGGACCTGGTTCGCCAACTCGAGGAAGGGCGGCACGCACCCCCTGCCGACGGGTAACGGCGCAATGCCTCGGCTTGCTCCGACCGCACCGACCCGAGGGGGCCCCATCGCCCCTTCCCGCGGTGTACAGGGCAGATCCCGGAGAGTCTATTCGCCTCGCTCAGCGGCCTCGTCACGACGCCCGCTACGGTGGTATCGGCCTCGGCGGTTGGCGTACTCCTGCGGCGAGATCGGCAAGTCAGGGTCATCGCCTTGTTGCCATTGGCGATGGAGACTCGTCAGGAAAGGGACGCACCAGTGGCATCCCGTTCCCGCCCCGAGACATTCGCTGAGCTGTGACGGCACCGACGGTTGCTCGCGCTTCATGTAGTTCGTGAGCTTGCGAAGACTCACGCGATAGCACAGGCAAACATGGTCATCCGGCTGCATAAACCAACACACCCAACCACCATCCCTTATCCCTCATCCCTCATCCCTCATCTTTACATCCCTTCCCTACACCCACACCTGGCAGATCAGATGCGGCTCCTTGAGCTTGCCCGCCACCGTGCCCACCGTCGAGGTGACGAACTTCACCTCGTACTGCGGATGAGCGTCCAGCCACTCGTTGACGCACTGGTCCAGGTATGTCAGAGCGTCGGCGGTGAGCTTGCAATGGAAGGTGCGAACGTGGATCGCGCCTAGGCCGGTCGTGTTCGGCGTACGGGACCACTTGTCCTCGTGTCGGCGACCCTTCTCGAAGGCGGTGATCTTCTTCGGGCCGGCGGCGGGTCCAACGCTTTCGACCACTGGCAACTCACCCGCCTCGGGCTCGCTGACTTCCTTTACCGGCAACCGCGGCGCGCCGGTCCCGAACTGCGGCTCGGTATGTCGGATCTTGCTCGGTGCGTCGCTATCCGGTCGGTTGGGCATGGTATCCATGAGTTGGATCCTTGATTCCTCAGCCTGCGTTGCCGTGGCGACCGGCAAGACGGCCCGGCTCGACCACAACGCCAATGAAACCAGCCTAGACGAACCGGCCACCGACGAACAGCCGCATGCCCCAGAATCATCGTTTCCAGTCGGCGAACGCGGTCAGCCGTCCGTCGCCTCGGCCGCCTTGCACACCACTTCCCAGGCCGTGGCGCCATCCTCCAGGGGCGCCAGCCGCAGTCGCTGCCGGATCGACATGCCATCGCCGCGATCCTCCCAGCGTATCTCGAAATCCCATGATGACCCCTGGCGATGCTCACTGACAACCGTACCCCAGGCCACGCGGCGGACTGTCCCGCGCTTGTCTGAAACCGGGCCTTCATAATCCAGGTACGCCGGACGGTGATCGGCAATCCGCTCGGCGGCCATGCGCTGCCCCGGCTTCAATTCATCGATCCGCCTCGGAAGGCGGAAACTGATGAGCGGTTCTCGGCCGGCCTGATCGCGGGCGATCATCCAATCAACGTGGCTGGTTCCGTCGGGCAACTCGTGCAGCAATTGCACGGTCCGTCGGAAGTCTGTCCGGAGCGATGGCATCTGAAGTGATCCTAGAAAGCCCGCCCCGGCGCATCTCGCCGCGTCGTCTGTATGATGCGTGTTCGTCCCCGCTATGGAGAGGGCAAAACCATGCGACGAGTACTCGTCCAAGTGATCCTGCTGAGCGTCGCTGTACTGACCGCCTGTCAGCGGCCGGTCCATACCATCCGCCAAAGCGCTGATTTTAGCTTTGAACACGGTGATTACGATACCGCGGCGACTGAGTACGCCCAAATCGCCGATCGCTACCCCGGCGATTGGCGGGCCCAATACCGCCTTGGGCTATGCCTGCTAGAGATCGACGAGTCGGCCCGAGCGCGCGACGCCCTGGAGGTCGCTTATTCCCACCGCCCGCAAGACTCCGGCATCGCCGAGGCCCTTGCCGAAGCAATGTTCCAGCAAGGCGATGAGTCGCGTCTGTTTGCGTTCCTCCGGCAGCGGGCCGAGTCCACGCAGTCTCCTGGGGCGTACCTTTTACTCGCCCGGTATGCGCTGGAGCTGGGCGATCCCGATTCTGCTCAGGTCGCCCTGGAGACGGCCATCGTGCTGGACGACGGCCAAACCGTCGAGCCGTACCTTGCCGCCGCCTCGTTCGCAGAACGCCTCGGCGACCTGGAAACCACGCTGCGCCGGCTTCGACAGGCCTACGGCATCGACCATGCTGACGCCCGCGTCATCCAGCGACTCAAAGATCTCGGTGAGATCCCCGGGCCGACCATCGCCCTGCCTCCCGGCCACTGACCATGCCCCCGGTCTCCCCTACCCCTGCCCTACTGACGTGGCTTGCCACGCTCAGCGACCTGGCTCGTTTGCGCATCCTCCGCCTGCTTGCGACCGAAGAACTCAGCGTCGGCGAGCTTGCCCTGATTCTGCAACTGCCGCAATCGACCGTCAGCCGGCACCTCAAGCTCCTCAGCGACGGCGGGTGGATCGTCAAGCGCGCCGCCGGCACCGCCAGCCTCTATCGCATGGCCGTCGAGGCCCTCCCACGCATCGCCCAAGAACTCTGGGAGGCGACCAGTCATGGGCTGGGCGACTCGCCCACCTTCGACGAGGATGACCGCCGACTCGCCGAAATCCTCGCCCACCGCCGCACCGATTCCAAAGCCTTCTTCGGACACATCGGCGGTGAATGGGACGCGCTGCGCCGCCAGCTCTTCGGCGAGTCGTTCACGACCCAGGCCCTGGTCACCCTGCTCAATCCAAAGTGGATCGTCGCGGACCTCGGCTGCGGCACCGGCAACGTGACCGAGCACCTCGCGCCGATCGTCAAGCAGATCATCGCTGTGGACCGTGAGCCGGCCATGCTCGATGCCGCCCGCCGACGCCTCGGCTCGTTCTCCAATATCGAGTTCCGCCAGGGTGAGTTGACCAAGCTCCCCATCGCCGACGATCACGTCGATGCCGCGATCATGTTCCTCGTCGGGGTCTATCTGCCCGAGCCGGCCGAGGCGTTCGGCGAAATCGCCCGCATCCTCCGCCAAGACGGCGCGGCGTTGATCGTCGATCTCACCCCACATGACCGAGAGTCTTATCGCCACACCATGGGCCATCAGCATCTTGGGTTCGATGAGAAGCAGATCAAACGATGGGCGAAAGCCGCCGGGCTCTTGGACGTCCGCTACCAACGTCTCAAACCCGACACCGCCGCCAAAGGCCCCGGCCTGTTCGTGGCGACGATGCGAAGACAATAGTCGTCAGTGGTCGGTTGTCAGTCTCCAGCGAGTCGCGGTGTCACCCACACTCGCTGGTAGCATGCTAGAAATTCCGAACAAGATGTCGCTTGATTTCGCACATCTCTGATTCGGCGTCGTCGGCATCGTTGACCGTCTCCGCGATAACTTCGTGTAGCAGGTTCACGGCACGACGCTTGACGACTTGAACCGCAGCCGCGGCCAGGGGTGCTGACCGGAAACCAGTGGCTGCGAGTAGATCTGCCAACGGTGGAGGATCATTTCCGCTGATGGCTGGTTGAAGGACGCGCCGCTCGAACAGGGTCCAATGGGCGCTGCGACCGGTATTCGTGAAATGTTGTTCACATCGACGTAACGCTTCTTCCAGAAGACCGACGGCCCAGCGGCTCTCGAATCGACTCTCACCATTGTCTGCACCGTTTCCCGGGAACCGGTTCTCTTCCTGATCGATCTGTTCAATCGTGATCGTTTGGCCTTTGCCGCGTGCGACGTCACGACGATGGTGATCGATGCAGTAATTACTGAGCGCGGCCAGTAGGAGTGTTCTCAAGCGTCCTCGATTCGAGCTTGCCTGGTCGAACAATCTTCGTCCCAACACGATGTCAGCGAAAAATGATTGGGTGAGATCGGCGGCGGTATCAGGCCGAGCCCCTCGGCCACGAAGGAACGAATACACCGGTGGCCAGTATTTGCTGAGGAGCGCCTCCATCGCCTCTTGGCGTTCGGCCTCGTCGCCTGTCCCTAAAGCGCGAATCTGTGTCCATGAGGTTGTTCCAAACCGATCACAGACGGTTGCCATCGCTATAGATCCTCCTCCAAGAGGCGCCAAGGTACATGCTAGCATGTCGACCCCTCAACGAGTCGAAAGATTATGCAGAATACCGCAGGTCGAACGGCTGCTGAAACCTGCGCCCTGCCGAGCGATGCGTAGAACGATGAGAA
>JADFGE010000346.1 GCA_022567855.1 Planctomycetota bacterium
GGGACTCTTGGGATGATGAGATTTCGCTGGGCACTGATGGGATTGATCGCGTTCACCGGCTCATGGCTGGGCGGATGTGAGGCGGCCAGCCTGCTTGGCGGCATGGCCCAGAACTTCGAGTACTCAAAGCAGATCGAGGTCCTTTCCAAGTATGAAGGCCTCGAGAACCACACCGTCGCCGTCCTCGTCCAGTGCGACATGGCCACCATGTACGAGCACCCCGATCTGGAGCTGATGATCGCGATGGGCGTGGCCGGGCGCATTCAGAACGAAGTGCCCGGCGTGGAGGTCGTCGATCCGCGCCGGGTCCATACGTGGAAGTACCGCACCCCGCAATGGTCGTCCATGTCTTTCGGCGAGATGGCCGAGCGGCTCGACGTCGATCGCTTGGTGCATGTGGACATCTATGAGTACCGGTTGCATCCGCCGGGCAATCGTTTTCTGTGGGACGGCGTGTGCGCGGCAAACGTCGGCATCATCGAGCGCGGCGGCTACGACCCGGACACGTTCGTCGACAGCTTCGACGTCCAGAGTCGGTTTCCTGATCTCGAAGGCGTGGGACGGGATAACGCCAGTCGAGAGCAGATCAGGACCGGTCTGCTCGGCCCGTTCGTGCAGCGGACGGCGTGGTTGTTTCATACCCATCTGGAGCCGAAGTATCCTGATAAGTACAAGCCGCCGCCGCCATAATCGTTCTCCGGTACGGACCTTTCCCAGCGAGGGCTGGGGGCGCGATGAAGGATCGCCTATGAACCGCACAATTCAAACTGTCATGATGCTCGCCCTGGTGGCGGCCGTCAGCGCCGCGCTGGGGTCGTGCAATATCGTCGGCCCGGCGGCGTACCTCATCGGCGGACAACCCAAGGTCGATGCGCAGTTCGCGCTGAGCGATCGCCCCACGGTTGTCTTCGTGGACGATCCCGAGAACATCCTCCCGGCTCGGCGCCTTCGTCGTCTGATTGGAGACAGAGTCGCGCAGGAACTGATGGTGAAGAAGCTGGTTTCGATCACTATTAGCTCAGCGGATGCGATGGCGGTGGCGGGGCGAGAGAAGTATGGCAAACTGTTGGCGATCGAGGAAATTGGCCGGGCGGTCGGCGCTGAGCAAGTCGTCTTCGTCAATATGACGTCGTTCGCGTTGAGTCCTGACAACATCACGCCGCGCCCATCGGGCGCGTGTCTGGTGAAGGTGATCGACGTAACGACTCGCGAGCGACTGTTTCCCACCGCCGATGGCGGGTTCCGCGGTTCGTTGGGCTACCCGGTGCAGGCCGCGATGCGAGAGGTCAGCCTCGAACGCTACCGAACCGTTTCCTCGCGTCGCCGCCTCGACGAGCAACTTGCCAACGAGATCGCCGATCAGATTACCAAGGTCTTTTATCGCCACGTGCCCCGCGAACTCGGTCGCAATCTGAATCCGCCGCGGTGAGAATCCTGCACCTGATTGATCCGGATGCTTGCGAAGCAGGCGCGTGCGTGCTCGGCCTTGCTGCCGACGCCGTCGCCCGGCTTGATCACCACCGCCACGATGTGCTCATCATCGGCGACACGTCGCGCATGATGCTCGCCGCCCGCTGCGGTCTTCGACCGCTCGGCGGGATCCCCTCGGCGTTGGGGCGAACCGCGCTGGCGAAACGCGGTTTGGCGCGATTTCTCCACGCCGATGAGACCGTCAATGGTCCGTACGATTTGATTCATGCTTGGACGATGCCCGCGGCGGTCGTGGCGGCGACGGCGAGGCCCTGGCACACCATCATCGCTGGACCGCTTACCAGTCCGCCTGGACCATCCATGTCCAAGTGGGCGATCAAGCGGATCAATCGCTGCGCCGTCCGTGTGCTCAGCGCGACGCCCCAGTTGCATCACGATTGGACCGCTGTCGGCGTCGACCCGCTTCTAGTCACCGCACAATTTCCAGGGGCGGGGGTCGATCGTCAACGGCTTGCCCCGGAGGATCGAGCGATGTTCCGGGGGCGTTGGGGTGCGGACGAGACCACGTTCGTGGTTGGACTTGTCGGCGAACCTCAGTCGCGCGCCGACGCCCAAACCGCGGTGATGGCCGCTGTTCGCGTCGTCCACACCGGGCGGGCGGTGATGCTGGTCGTTCACCACGCGGCCGGTTTGCGCCTCGCGGCGACAAGATGGGTTGATCAGTTGGGGATCGGTGATCTGCTCGTGATCGAGGATGATCTGGCCCAGCCGTGGACAGTCGCGCCCGGGCTGGATGCCGCGCTGGTCGTGACTCGTTCGTCTGGCGCCACGCCGGTTCGTCATTCGTCGTGCGGCTTGCTTGCGCCGTTGTGGATGATGGCGGCGGGCGTACCCATCATCGCCGGCTCCAATCAGACCGTGGCCGATCTTCTTGAGGACGAGCGCAGCGGATTGCTGGTTCAACGCGGTGATGTAAACGCAATCGCTCGGCGTATTCTCCGGCTTCATGACGATGCGGCGCTGTCCAAGCGGCTCAGCCAAGCTGCCCAGCAACTCGTCACGAGTCGTTTCGACGCCGAGACCTTCGCCCAGTCCCTCGACGACATCTACCGCCAAACCTCTCGCGGCCAGCGCGTGGTTACAAAGGCACAATCAGCGGGTCCGCCGGCCCAAACCGCTGCAAAAACCGAAGCATCGCTCACC
>JADFGE010000347.1 GCA_022567855.1 Planctomycetota bacterium
TGCATCGCAGATCGGCTTGACCAGGCTTTCTTCGACCGCACCGATGAACTTCAATGTAAGGTGCAACTGCTCCGGCGAACACCACCGCACGCGCGCGTCGCGCACGTCGATGTCATCACACACCCGCAGCATCCGACGCTTGATTTGATCATCGACGGGAATAGCGACAAACAGTCGCATGCTGAGTCATCCAAAGGTGAGCATCTCGGTATATTGGGCGAGGCGCTCGTCGACCATGGTACGATTGACTGGCTCAATCCCCCGAAGCGAGAAGTCCTCGATGGTGAATGAAGCCGTAATCGTGCCGTAGGCCATCGCCCGCCGCAACTGGCCGACCTCGAACTTGCCGATGCCCGCCAAATAGCCCATCATCCCACCGGCGAAGCTGTCCCCCGCGCCGGTCGGGTCTTTCACTTTGTCCGTCGGGAAGCTCGGCAACGTCACAACCGCTTCCTTGGTGCAAAGCATGGCGCCGTGCTCGCCTTTCTTGATAATCACGAATTGCGGGCCGAAGCCGAGAATCCGCCGCCCCGCCGTGATCAAGTTAGTCTCCCCGGTGAACATGCGGGCTTCGCCGTCGTTCAGCACGACGCCGCCGACCAGAGTCAGCGTCTTGGCGAGTTCCGTCTTTTCTGATTCGATCCAGAAATCGCGCGTATCGCACACCACGAGTTGGGCGTTGGGGAATTCCTTGACCATGCTCTGCTGCAACGCCGGATGCGTGGCCGCCAGGAACACATACTCCGAGTCACGGTAAGCGTCCGGCACCTTCGGGGCCTGCTCGGCGATGACGTTCAAGTCGATCGAGACCGTCTGAGCCTCGTTCATGTCGCCTTCATACTTGCCGGCCCAGCGGAACGTCTTGGAACCGGCCCGAGTCTCCAGGCCGGCGAGATCGATTTCGCGCTTGGCGAAGACGGCCCGATGCTGATCGGGAAAATCCTCGCCGACGACGCCTACCAGGCGGACCATGGTGAACAAGCTGGCGCTGATCGAGAAATAGACCATCGACCCGCCCAGCACGTCCTCTGCCTTGCCGAAAGGCGTCTCAACCGTATCTATGCCAATCGTCCCAGTTCCAACAAGCGACATATCAAATCCCTAAAAAGCGATCAGCGTTCAGCCTTCAGCGATCAGAAATTGAACGCATACCGTTATCTTGGCGGATATCACCGCGCGTGTCAAAACCGACCTGCGCGGTCCCTCCAACTGAGAGAACCTCACGGCGCTTCTGCCTACGGCTTACTGCTTACTGCTGCGCCCTTCTTCCGATGGACTCTGATGTTCAACATCTCGACCGCCAGCGAAAAGCCCAGCGCGAAGTAAATGTAGCCCTTCTCGATTTCCTTCCCGCACCCTTCCGCCACCAGCATCACGCCGATCAACAGCAGAAACGCCAGCGCCAGCACTTTCAGCGTGGGATGTTGCTCGACAAAGTTGCTAATGCTCTTGGCGAACAGCAACATGACCCCCACCGCCGCCACCACCGCGATGACCATGACCACGATCTCCTTGGCCATGCCCACCGCCGTGATCACCGAATCCAGCGAGAACACAATGTCGAGCAAAACAACTTGCACGATGGCCGCCCTGAACGTCGGCACGGCCTTGGCTTTGATTGCCTCGACTTGGGCCCCTTCGATCTTCTCGTGGATCTCGTGCGTGGCCTTGCCGATCAGGAACAGCCCCCCCACCAGCATGATCAAGTCTTTGCCCGTCACGCCATGTTCGAGCACGCTGAACAATTCTTTGGTCAGCCCCATCACCCACCCGATCGCCAGCAGCAGCAGGATGCGCATCACCATCGCCAGCACCAGCCCAATCTGCCGGGCCTTGGCACGTTGCTCATCGGGGAGTTTGCCGACCACAATCGTCAAAAAGACGATATTGTCGATCCCCAGCACAATCTCCAGCGCCGTCAAGGTCAACAACGCGATGCCGTTTTCCACAGTCAGCAGTTCTGTCACAGATAGGATCTCCTGTTAGCTGCCGCGACAATCACCCATGTCGCCGTGGTCACTAGAGCGTCGAACAGGGACAACCCACGACGAGATGCTATGGGTCCAATGCCCCAGAGGCAACTCTTGCTATCTGAGGACCGATTTTCTAGATGAGGCGACTAGGACGCGCGCCCCCTGTTGGGAAATGCTTGAAATTCCGTGCATGCCATGTGATACTGCCGCCATGCGGGAATGGTAACTTTGTCATGAATAACCTCACTCAAGGCAAACTGAAGAGTTTGGTGAATACGGAGGTGAAGAAAGCTTCTGATGTAGAGCTTTCTGCACAACCCCGGAAGACGAATGAAGAAAGCCGGAGCGTCCTGCTTCGTGGGCAAGTCTGGGACTCGATGTTGACGGCGGGGCTTAGCTGCAAATACTACCAGTTACTGGCAAAGCGTCGAAATCGAGATGAGCTGATCTCGAAAATCGGCGATGGACTCCAGCGGGCCGTACCCCCACAGCTGCGAATGGGAGACGTCGATACAGAGCTTGGCCTTGCGCAGGAAACTCATGTAGAGGCGCCAGTGTTCGGTGGAGTCCACCAGCGTGTTGGTATGGATATGATAGCTCACCTCCAGATCGAACTGCGAAGCGTATTCCGCCCAGGACTCGGCACCCTCCG
>JADFGE010000064.1 GCA_022567855.1 Planctomycetota bacterium
CCGCGCGATGCAATCGATCTATCTCGACAACAATGCCACGACCAAGCCCGCGCCCCAGGTGTTGGCGGCGATGACGGAAGTGGCGCAGTCGGCCTGGGCCAATCCCTCCAGTATCCACCGTGCGGGTCAAGCGGCCCGCCGACATGTAGAACTCGCCCGCGAATCCGTCTGCGAACTGATCGGCTGTGAAGATCGCGAACTGATCTTCACATCCAGCGGCACCGAAGCGGCAAACCTGGCGATCCTCGGAACGCTCGCAGCGCAATCCAACCGCAACGTCCTCGTCACCAGCCGTCTGGAGCACAGCGCCGTCCGCGAGTTGGCTGAATCACTTGAAGAGCACGGCAACGAAGTGATCTGGCTGGCCAACGATCACCACGGTCTGGTGGACGTTGATTCGCTGCGCGATTTGTTGACGCGCCGGGCGAACGAGATTGCCCTCGTCTCCATTATGTGGGCGAATAACGAGACGGGCGTGATTCAACCGGTCCGCGAGATCGGGTTGCTGTGTCGAGAACACGGCGTGCATTTTTATACGGACGCTACGCAGTGGGTGGGGAAGATGCCCACGGATCTCGCGTCGCTGCCGATCGATCTGCTGACGTTCGCCGCTCACAAGTTCCACGGCCCCAAGGGTGTCGGCGGGTTGTTCGTCAAGCGGAGTCTGAGGATCGAGGCGCAGATGATCGGCGGCGGCCAGGAGCGAGGGCGTCGCGCCGGAACGGAGAACGTCGCGGGCATTGTGGGGATGGGCGTCGCTGCGAGGCTCGCCAAGCAATGGT
This sequence comes from Planctomycetota bacterium, assembly GCA_022567855.1. Classification (GTDB taxonomy): domain Bacteria; phylum Planctomycetota; class Phycisphaerae; order Phycisphaerales; family SM1A02; genus JADFNO01. The sequence continues at coordinate 783 of JADFGE010000064.1, forward strand.
TGGCCGCCAACGGACAGGAGCGAGTGGCTGCGCTTCGCAATTCGTTTGAGCAGCACATCGTCGAGACGGTCCAAGACGCGTCGATCAACGCCGAGGATGCGCCGCGAATGGGGGATGTGACCAACATCGCCTTTGCGAAGCTGGAGGCGGAGGCGATACTGCTCATGCTGTCGGAACGAGGCGTGTGCGCTTCAGCCGGGGCCGCTTGCTCCTCCGGTTCGGTCGAACCTTCAGCCGTGCTGCTGGCGATGGGACTTTCACCCGAGCTGGCGTTCGGCTCGATCCGTTTCAGCCTGTCGCGCGACACGACGGAGCAGGAGATTGATCGAGCGGGTGAAATCACAACGGACGTCGTCGCCAAGCTCAGAGCAAGTTTCGCGGCGGTCTGACCAGACGGCGCGCCGTGGCCGGTGTAGGCAAGCAGCTCGTCGTGCTCGATTCCCCAAGGTGTTCAATGAAGATCCGTGACAGTGGGATGCCAGCCGAGGAAGTCTGGGCGAGCTTCTTCAACCCCAAGACGACGCTGCACACGCTGGAGTTGACCTCAGCCTGCCATGACGTTGTTGAGTTCGGCTGTGGATATGGGACATTCACGGTTCCCGCCGCACGGATGGTATCCGGCACGGTGTACGCCTTGGATCTTGAGCCGGAGATGATTTCCTGTACCCAGGCCTGCGTTGACGAGGCGGGGCTGACCAACGTGCAGTTCATCGAGCGCGACTTCATCGCCGACGGCACGGGCCTGGCGGACGGCATCGCCGATTATGTGATGCTGTTCAACATTCTGCATCCTGAGCGTCCGGTCGAGTTGTTGCACGAGGCGCGCAGGAACTTGCGGGAAGGTGGGGTGTTGGGGATCATTCACTGGAACTACGACGCAACGACCCCGCGCGGTCCGGATATGCAGTTCCGACCTCGTCCCGAGCAGATCAGTCAGTGGGCCGAACAGGCGGGCTTCGAGCCGCTGGGTGACGGCCTCGTCGATCTTGAGCCGTATCACTACGGGATGGCGCTACGAACACGCGCGGACTGAGCACTATTGGTCGATGTTCCACGCGGCGGCGACGGCGGTTTTCATGGCCGACCATTTTGATTCGGGCGTTCGGTCGTGTCGGGCGGGGCCGCGGCTGCCCAGGTCTCTTTGGCGAACCGAGCGGCTTGGCGAAACTCGCTTCGGTACCGAAACAGCAGAACGATGCACCAGATCCCGAAGACCAGCAGCCCGAGCACCATTGCGCAGCCGAAGAAGATGGCGGGCAAGACCATGCGCATGGGCAACTCACTATTGGGCGTCCCTGGGGGGAAAAAGATGAGGGCGGTGACGAGCAAGCCGACCATCATCGTCGCAAAAGAGATGATGAGTCCCCACATCACGATCCGCGTCTGACGGGCCAAGCTGTCATTTGGAATGCGCAGCGCAAGACGCCGCATGTGAATGAACAGCAGGAACGGGGCGACCAGACCCGCCAGGCCGAACAAGCCGATCGGGATCGCAACGGTCCTCACCAATGCGGTCGGTAACGCACCTGGGAACCCCGGGATGAGATTCAGGATGAGAACAACAACGCTGGAGAGGAATCCCACCGTCGCTAGCAGGCGCGTCATCTGCCGGATGTTCCAGATCGGCCGTTGTTCATCCCGGCGGGGGTCGGGCATGGTCAGCTTCCAGTACCCCACAAAGGCAACGGCGAAGGCGCTGAACCCAATGAAGGTCTGGGCCAGTTCTACGCGGTCTTGGAAGATTGCTCCTGTCACCGCCCGTCCGAAGACCGTGACGACGATGCCGCCGAGCACGGAAATGATCATCCACAGGGACCCCGCCGCGAGGTGGCGAACCCAGACCGGGTCGGAGTAACAAAGCAGGTCGCCGTGAATCGACCAGCCGACCGCAGTGCCGCACTCCGGGCATCGGCCGTCCGGCGACAACCCGCGCAGGTTGTATTTGCAGGAGCGGCAAGGCACATCCTGGGCAACGCGGCCCGCGCTGTCCAAAGGAACCGTCGGTGATCTCGCTGCGGGGTCCATACGTTGGCGGCTCCAGGTCAAATCACGCCCAACTGCCAGACACTTCGGATCTCAGAATATACCGAGGTTTACCAGATGAATTGCAACGGGCGTCACCACGCCTTGGCGACGGCGGCGGCGACTCGCTGGTGCATCGAATGGTCGAGCATGTCCGGCAAGAGTTGATCGCTGGCGGCGGACGCAAGCGCCTCAGCGGCAGCGGTTTTCATGGCTGGGGTAATGCGCCGCGCCCGAGCATCCAGTGCGCCGCGAAATATGCCCGGAAAGGCCAAGGCATTGTTCATACCACGGCCGTCGACGGCGACCGCGGCCCCGGCCTCAAGCGCATCCTCGACGGTAATTTCGCTGACAGGGTTGGCTAAAGCGAACACGATCGGATCATCGGCCATGGACGCCACCATCGCCTGACTGATGAGCTTCGGCCGGGACACGCCAATAAACAGATTCCGCCCCTTGATGACTTCGGCCAGCGGACCTTGCTTGTCGTGCGTGTTGGTGATCTCGGCGAGGCGCACCTTCCAAGGGTTCATCCGTTCCGTGCGACCGCGATGGATCGCCCCCACGCTGTCGCAGACGATGACATCACCGATCCCGAAGTCGATCAGGAACCGGGCGATGGCGCAGCCTGCGGCACCCGCGCCAAGAATGATCCCGTTACATTCGCCGGGCGAACGGTTGGTTTGCTTCAACGCGTTGATCAACCCGGCGACGACGACGGTGGCGGTGCCGTGCTGGTCGTCGTGAAAGACGGGAATGTCCAATCGGACTTGTAGTTTCTCCTCAATCTCAAAACAGGCTGGGGCCGCAATGTCTTCGAGTTGGATCGCGCCGTAGTAGGAAGCAAGTTTGCTGACGATGTCGACGATGTCGTCGGGATCCTTGGTGTCCAGCAGGATCGGATCGGCGGAGACCTTGACGAAGTGGGCGAGGATCGCGGCCTTGCCCTCCATTACCGGAAGCGACGCCAAGGGACCGATGTCGCCCAGACCCAGCACCGCCGTCCCGTTCGTGACGATCGCGATGCGGTTGGCCTTGCTCGTGTATTTCCACGCCTGTTCGGGCTTCTCGGCGATCAACTCACAGACGCTGGCCACGCCTGGCGTGTAGACCATCCGCAGGTCCATCATCGTGTTCAACGGCACGCGTGCTTCCGTCTCGATCGCCCCGTGTCGGTGAATCTCCAGTACCTCGTCGGTGATCGAGAGCAGTTCAACCTCGCCCAGCGCTTTGATGGCGTCGATCGCGACGTCCAGGTGGTCCTCCTCCACGAGAAACAGTTGGATGTCGCGAATCTTGTGCTGACGATCGGCCCCGACAATACGAATGTCCCCGACCATCGCGCCGGCCTCTGCGACGGCGTTGAGAACCTTGGCCAGGGCGCCGGGTCGATCAAGCACGCGCAGCCGCACGGTGATGATGAACTTCGCTTGATACCGTTCCTGCCAGTTGGGAAGCCGTTTGCTCATTGGTCGGCGCCTCGTACGGGAGCGGGAGACTGTCCCAAGTATGGACCGGCTTTGCAACTCGACGCCGCGTGCAGGGCTGGTGCGGTGCGGCGGAGCTATGATCGCCGATGATGCAGACCGACAAGCCGCTGAGGCTTCGTCTCGGCCACAGCCCTGATCCCGACGACGCGTTCATGTGGTGGCCGATCGTGTGCGACGAAGGCAGCGCAGCCGGTTTCGACACCGGGGATTTTCACTTCGAGCAGGTCCTGGACGACATCGAGTCGCTCAATCACCGGGCTCAAGCGGGCGAGCTGGAAATCACCGCCATCAGTTGCGCTCAGTATCCCTACGTCGCGGATCGCTATGCGCTGACCGCATGTGGCTCGTCGATGGGGGACAACTACGGGCCGAAGATCGTCGCCCGTCGGGCGATGGGCCTGGAGGAACTGACACGCGACGGGGTGACCCTGGCCGTGCCGGGCGAGCGCACCAGCGCGTTCGGCGCCGCGAGTCTTCTGCTGGGACCGGGCGCGTTTCGTTTCCAGGTGGTCGAGTTCGATCAGATTATTCCGCGCGTGGCCGGGGGCCAATTCGACGCCGGGTTGGTGATTCACGAGGGACAGTTGACGTTCGCGGAGGCCGGGCTCGAAATGATCGTTGATCTCGGTTCGTGGTGGACGAGCCGATATGGCCTGCCGCTGCCGCTTGGCGTCAGCGCGATTCGCCGGGACCTGGACGATTCGCACGGACCGGGCACGTTGCAACGGGTGACGACCGTATTGCTCGAGTCGCTGCGGTTTGCGCTGGCGCATCGCGAGGAGGCGCTTCAGTACGCGCTGCGGTTCGGGCGGGGCACTGCGCCGTCGCTGGCTGATCAGTTTGTGAGCATGTACGTAAACAAATGGACCCTGGACTTCGGAGATTTGGGCCGCGAGGCGGTTCGAACCTTCCTCAAGACGCTGAATGAAGCGGGGCTGGTTCCGGAGCCGCCGTCGATCGAGTTCATCGAGCCGGGCTAGGCAGCGCGATTCGAAGATCGGATGTGTGAAGATAGGGGATTTTTCCCTTGCATCGAGGCGGTCCGAGGCGGTAGACTTATCGTTCGTTACGGGTCGCTGGACGAGACGATCTGTCGGGTCAGGATTGTGAGTCGTCTGGGCGCTCGGCTGGGGTGCGAATGAGCGAGATTCTGCCGCCGGAGACGATCCAGGGTTACAGCCCGCCAACCGTACGCCAATTCAGTGTCTTCCTCGAGAACAAGGTCGGGAAGCTGCTGGAGCTGGTCGGGCTGTTCGACGAGGCCCCGGCGGTTCATCTGTGCGCGTTCAGCGTCCTGGAGTCGTCGGACCACGCGGTGGTGCGGATCATCCCCAATAACGCCGACGCGGCTCGGGCCCTGCTCCGCCAGCACAGCTTGGCGTTCTCGGAGTTCGACCTACTGATTGTCGAGCTGGCGGAGAACCACAACCTCACGAGCATGTGTCTTTATTTGCTGGGGGCGGAGCTGAATATCCGCTTTGCCTACCCCCTGATGCTGCGACCCGACGGCACCCCGACGATCGCGTTGGCCGTGGACGATCAGCAGTTGGCCGGCCAAATCCTCCGCAAGAAGGATTTCAGGCTGCTGGGCGAGGGCGACCTGCCCTAGCAAGACCCCCAACGGGGACGAAAAAGGCGAAATTCTACTTTTTCAGAAAAGTAGAATTTCTCCTTTTTCTGTCCAAACACCATCAGGCTGCAGCCCTCACAGCGCACACCTATCACCTACGCAGACGCGAAATGGCACGCATGGTCGTGACCCGCAACAACCTGATCGTTCGTCTCATCAAGCTTTTCTACAGGGCAATGCTCACACCTTTTCTGATCCTTCGAGCAGAGCTGAACGTTTCTCAGCCTAGGCCGGCAGCGAAGCAAGTCCAACTACAGTGCACTTCGCCTGTCTCGGGATTGCATGAGTAATCAAGCTGATAGTTGTGGGGCTCGCAAGCCTTTTTTGCTCTTGCGTCACATACCTGGAAGGTCGGATCGCACTCGACCAGGAGCGTTAGAATCGCCTCTCCTAAGCTGGGGCTTTGCCCATCGATCGCCCAGCTACTCGGTGCGACGACGTTCAGAGTGATCCCCTGACCGTCCCCATCAATGACGATGACCTCCTGAGTGTCCGGTTGCTCTCCAGGAATCGCCAGCAGGAACCATAATTGCCCCGACGAACCGCTCATCGAAAAAACGCCGTCGCCGAGTTGGTTCACCACGTCATTGTCGTCGTGAGCAGTCAATCGAAACACGACGTGGATCGACGAGCCCTCATGGTCGCCGCTGACATCAGAGCCCTTGCCTTCCAGAACGAAGTGGTCTGTGACTCCCTCCTGCCGGAGCGCCAGATTCAATGTGACACCCAAGCCATGATAGTCAACGAGCATCGTTCTGATCGGCTCGTTCTCAGCCGCGATTGCTTGCTGAAGCTCCTCAGCTTTCGGTGACTGATCGACGAAGGCCACGGCCGCCGAGAGCCCGAGACCACCCACCAACACCCCCACGGCGATACAAACAACGCTCTTGTTCATTAGAACACTCCTTTGTCCCCTGGGCTAACAGCTCCCTCCGGGGCGGGGTGAATCCCCGGGTTGAGCGGGGAAACGATCGGAGTCCAAGTTTCCCCGATTTGACGTGCTACCAACCATGAACGCTAAGTCATTTTCGGTCAATGTTAACAGTTGAATCGCTCTTTTTGCTCCCAATCACCGCGCCTTCGCGCTAAGTTACTTGCGCCACAATGGTTAGGCGCGTTTGCCGGACGCGGGACGGTACAAGAAAAGTTCGAAATGGAGAAGAGAAAAGAGAAAAGCGTTCGGCCCTCACAGCGCACACCTATCACCCACGCAGACGCCAAATGGGACTCATGGCCGTGACCAGCAACATCCTGATCCTTCGTCCCATCAAGCTTTTCTACAGGACGGGACGGGGGTCTGTCTTATCCAACCCCAACGCGCCTCACGCGGCGGTGTCGGGGTGGTCCGAATAAAAAAAGCGCCGACCATCGGCCGGCGCTGCGTGGTTCGTTTTCCAAGTGTGTCGCTTCTCAGGCGGCTCGGCGGTAGCGGCGGACGCTGCGCTTGCGACCGATGCTGGTGCGCGGGAACTTGTAGCTGTGAACGCTGCTCGGGCGGCGCTTGCGCGAGGGTGACTTGCGGGCGTGAGTGGTCGTGCGCTTCCGGCTGGTCGTCCTCTTCGTGCTCTTGCGCTTCCGCTTGCTGGTCGTGGCGGGGCCGAACTGCTTGGCGAAGTACTTGCGGCAGAAGGTCATGAATTCCTTCTGGCTGCCGATATGCTTCTTCAGTTGCTCGGGCTTGCAGAAGCCGTTGCACATGGCCCAGTCAATGAAGCACTGCCACATCTGAGTATGGACGGGCTTGAACTTGGCGGCGCTGGATCGCTTGCCGTTCACCGGCCAGAAAACCCAATGACCGTTGAACTTCTGGCGGTAAACCAGGCCGGCGCGGAACAGCGAGTTCCCGACGACGGTGGGGTTCTTGCCAGTGCGCTTCGCGATGTTGTAGATCGCGATACCGCAGGGCGTGCCGTTTTTGACGGCGGTGTTGAACGAGGACCCATGGGGTGACTTGAGGTTGCTTGGCATCGTTGAATTTCTCCTACTGAGTGCCGTGCGCCCAGTAAGGTGCGGCCCGTGACAGATCACGCCCGCGATTGACTGGGCAAATGATGTCCGCTTCGGCAAACTGTGCCGAATGACCCGAGAACATCGGCCGAACCGGCAATGTGGATCACGCGTGTGCGGAAATTAGCACAAAAAAGCGCACTTATCGGTATGTGAGGATTGCGCCGCTGGACCGCGTCAACGACACGGCGCTGGCGCGCGGCGACGTCAATCGGCAACGCGGGGTGCGTTTGGGGGACTATCGGGCTTTTGGTCCACGACGGTCTCGCGTGCGGCGTCGAAGACGTACAACGTCCCTGCCTGTTCATCCTTGCAACGTGAGTGACTCCCGTCGCAGTACGGTAAGTTCTTGCTCAACCCGCAGGCGCAGATGAAGACCGGCTTTTCCTGCGGATCAATGCGGTGCGGGCCGGTGGCGTCATGCCGGACCATACGGGCCATGCGTGGGCTCCTGGGTGAAGATCAGTTCGAAGGCGGTGGAGGCTGCGGTGAGAGCCGCGGCGGTAGAAGAAAGTCGGCAACGCCCGTTGGAACTGACTCCAGTTCGGGCAATGAGTCGGGGTTGTAGTCGTGATCGCGCTTCCGCAGCACGATGGCGGACACCAATAGGTCGTTGATCTTGAGACCCCGGGCGACGTCAAGCCCTTCGATAAGACGTCCGAAAACCGTGTATTTGCCGTTGAGGTCTGGCCTCGGCTCGTGCGTCAGGAAGAACTGGGACCCGCCGCTGTGGGGCGAGCCGGTATTGGCCATCGCCAGCGAGCCGGCGAAGTGGTTTCGAGCACCCTGTCGCGTGTGCTCGTCCGGAATCCGATACCCCGGTCCGCCCTGACCTGGGATTCCGGTCGCGCCAGGCTTGGTGTTGGGATCCCCGCCTTGGGCCATGAAGTTCTGTATCACCCGGTGGAACTTCGTGCCGTCGTAAAAACCCGCCTCCACCAGCGAGATGAAGTTGGCCACGGTGTTGGGGGCCTCGTTCTCAAACAGCTCGACGACGATCCGGCCGCGAGCGGTAATCAGCTCAACACGCGGCAGATCGTCCGCGGCCTCTTCGGTCGAGCGAATCACCTGCTCGAAGGGCCACAGCTCGAGGTACGACTCGCAGTCGTCGCGGAGTTGATCGATCTGCTTGGACAGGGCCTTGTTCTGATCCGTCGCCTCCACGGGGATCGACTCCAGCATGTCCAGCGCTTCCCCAAAGCGATGCTGGGCGAAGAAACATCGGCTCAGCGTCAGCACGGCCGTAGGGTCGTCGTTCGGATCGGCCGGCACTGTGGTCAGGACTGCGATCAGTCGGTCATAGTTGTTCGCCCGCAGGTAATAATCCGACCAGGACCGGCGCATCGGCTGGTCGTCCTCGACGAGCTCCATCAGCGTGGGAAACAACGAATCGACGAGATCGTCCTCGCCCAGCCAGATCGCCAGTTGTAACTCGTGGGCGATGCCCCGATCGTGGTTGGGGTTTGTGGCGTTGTATTCGGTGAAGCGCAGGCGCAGGGAACGAACGACCGCGCGGCTCTCGTCCGATATACCGCCCAGCGCTGACAACGACTGCTGCAGGTTCTCAAAGGTCCTACTGAGGGCCTGGAACTGCTCGTCATCATGCTGCGGCGTCTGGGCTTGGTCCGGCTGAGGCGGCGCCTGGGCTGCCACCCCAAGCAGGAGTGGCAACAGAAGTACGAGCTGGGTAATAGTCTGACGCATGGTTGGTTCTTTACGTGCTGCGGGTCCGTCGTCTATGCGGACCACCGGGGCAGATAGGGTAGCAATCCCAATCGACGCCGCTACCGCCGGTGGCCGTCGGCCGGGTAGGTGCAACTTGATTTCTCCGTCTCCCAGACCCGAACCCGCTCCAGGCGGCCGCCCGCCTCGGCGATCCGCGGATCAAGCAGGTCGTAGCAGACCTTGGCGATGTGCTCGACCGTCGGGTTGAGCTGCGCGAACTCGGCCGTATCGAGGTTCAGGTGCGTGTGGTCGAAGCGCTCGATGACCGTCTCATCGACGATGCGTTCGAGGACGCTCAGGTTGAAAACGTCAGGATCGTCGGTCGCATTGAGCGGCATGGAAACGATCGGCTCCAGGCGATAGTTGTGGCCGTGCCCGCTGGGGTTATTGCACTTGCCGAAGGTTTGGCGGTTCTCGGCATCGTCCAGCTCCGGACTGTGAAGTCGGTGGGCGGCGGAGAACTCAAACTGTTGGCTGATCAATACGCGGTCCATGGCATGGGCCTCGATGGCGACCGAATAGTAGGGACTCAGCCACCATCCGACCGCGACCAGCGTGGGGTCCAGGGCCGGCTGTAGGGCCCGGTAGACCGCTTTCAGGACACGACCCGGGTCGCGCTGGGGCCAACGGCGAAACACCTCTTGGATCATGGGAATCGCTGTGGCCTGGACCGCTGCGTCGATCTTCGAGATATTCATGAGGTACCCCGTGTCGGAGTCCGGCTCCCCACGGCAGGTCACTTCCAGCTCATAGAACGCCCCCACGCCGATC
>JADFGE010000348.1 GCA_022567855.1 Planctomycetota bacterium
ATGGGCACACAAGCGTGGCCATGCCACCCACGAACTCGTTGAATCAAGACTGATAGAACGCTGGTGTCGATTGCCGATCGCATCCCGAGGTGCAGCCCAATCGACAATCGCCCCGGTGCTACCGGATCACAAATTCCGTGGGCATTATAGTAACAACGCCCTCCCGGTGGATCAGCTCGATCCGCTGGAGCGCCCGCACGACCGCCTTGGCGCGGAGAGGATCGAGCTTTGCGATCACCGGCAGCAGTGTTCTAAAGGGCGGTGAATCGAGCAGCGCCGGCTTCAAGACTGACGAAGAACCGAAAAACTCATCGGCGTCCCGATTGCCGGAAAGCAGATCAAAGATATTGGGCGGTTCGGGAATCACACGGATCTCATATTCACCAAGGCTCGCCCGCCGGGCGGCAAATCTGATTGCATCCTCCAGACCGCCGATTTTGTCCACCAGACCGAGGTCCAGCGCCTGCGCACCAGTGAAAACGCGACCACCGGCGATTTCGTCGATAGGTTTGGCGAGGCGATCACCGCGGGAATCGGTCACGTGCTTCTTGAATATTTCGTAAACGGTTTTCATGTAGTGCCTGATTTTCGCCCGCTCCGCGTCGTTGAAGCGCTCGGCAGAACTTAGCATTGCCGCCATTTTGCCACGCTTCACGGCGTGCCAGTTGATGCCGAGCTTGTCCCACAACCCGGTCGTCACCAGCTTCCCGCCGAGTACGCCTATCGAAGCGGTAATAGTGCTGCGGTTCGCGAAGATCGTCTCCGCCCCACAGGCTACATAGTAGCCGCCACTGCCCGCCACATTGCCCATCGAGACGATTAGTGGTTTCTTCGCTGCAACGCGGATTGTCGCATCGAGGATGATCTCGGACGCCAGGGCCGACCCTCCAGGCGAATCGACCCGCAGGACGACCGCCTTGACGGAGTCATCCCCCGCGGCTTTGTCCAACGCCTTCCGAATCGTCGTGCTGAAAGCTCCGCTTGCGGGGCCGAACGGACTCAGTTGCGCCGCGCCCGTTACGATCACGCCTTCCACATAAACGATCGCTATGCTCGGCTTGGTGTAGACCTTTGGCGAGGGGTTGAATAACTGCATGAGCCAGGAGAATAAAGCAAACGGATCATCGGGGATGTCCATTACGTCACGCTTGCCGTAGTTGGTGACGAACTTCGTCGAGGAGCCGAAACGGGCCTTCAAGTCCGCAATCAAATCCTGACGGTGCTTGACCGAATCGATCAAGCCGGCCTTAAGCGCGGCCTCGGCGTTGTAGGGACCGTCATCAATCAAGGCCCGGACCTTCTCCGGAGACATTCCGCGACTGTCAGCGATGAGGGTTACGAGATCGTCATAGATGCCGTCAAACAACCACTTGGTCATCTGCTTGGATTGTTCCGACGGTCCGGTTCGAGTTATCAGTTCGGCCGCCGTTTTGAAATCCTCAAACTGCTCGAAATCGGGCACACATCCCAGCTTCTCCAGTGCGCCGCGAAGATACGGCATCTCGCCGTAGAGTCCGACGAGCCACACGTCACCTGTCGGAACCACGGATATATTGGACGCGCCCGTCGCCGCGGCGTAGGTGATGGTCGTCAACGCATCGGCGTGTACGAATACTTCCTTGTCCACAGCCGCGAACTTGCGCATCGCCCGATGGATTTCCTGCAATTGCGCGAGGCCAAGCGCCGCATCCTGCAGATCGATCACAACGGCCACGACATTGTTGTCGTGCCGCGCCTCCTTGAACCGCTCCAGTAGCGACTTGAGTGACAGCGGTGGTTCACCACCGAAAAGCGGCGGCATGTGGTTGGGGGTTTCAGTGAGCGCCCCTTTGATCCTGAAGTGGGCTATCTGCTTGCCACCCTGGATAGTCTTGCCAAGATTTCGGAGTACATCGAGCTGCGCTTGCGCCGGGGGCGCAATCATCACCAACGCCAGAACAACGATAATTCCCAACGAGCACCTTTTCATGCGATACGTCCTCCAAAGTGGAACGAAGTCTTCCTGATCCATAGATATGCTACCCGAGTAATCGGCGCATTAGAAGCGATAACGGACCGGCATGACAAGTCTTTACATGCGCTTGTCGGTCGGGCCGGCTTCCGACGTGAATTGTGCTTCAACCGTTGCCGCGTTTCGCGCATTGCGTCCGCCCCACAATAGCAGAGTCGCAAAGCCCGCCACCAGGCCGGCGAAACCGGCCCACTGAAGCCACAACGTCGGAGCATAATAGTTTTCCCCGCCCGCTCGCAGAAACTCCAGCCCCAGCAGGAACAGAGCGAGACCGCCAAGGCTGCAAAGAACCCCGCCGCGCCGACGAAGCAACAGCAACCACATCACAACCAGCACGATCAGCTCGCGAGGAAACGGAAACACCGCAACACCGAACGCCAGCGCCTTGGGCAGCTCCGCGAGCGCCTTGAAATTGATGCGTAGGCCGCGATCAGTCGCGATTATCACTTTGTTTTTCCCTGGGCCCATCGTTTCACCTTGATCGGTCTTGACCCACACATGGGAGAAGTTGGTGACGAGCTGAGCATCAAACCCGAAGTTGCGAAGCAGTGAAGCAGCCACCACCGCCCTACCATCGCAGTCCTCTTTGCCCATCTCAATGACCTCGGT
>JADFGE010000349.1 GCA_022567855.1 Planctomycetota bacterium
GTGATCCATTTTCGGGCCCGCGTGGGCGCGCGCGAGGGGCACAAAGCCCTGGAAATCGAGGAAGTGATGTCGGAGTCGCGAGATGCCGCGCCCATGGACGCGCCCCAGCAGCGCGCTATAATTTCTCTCCATCGTGGATGAGTGGGCACGCTTGTTGCCCCATCGCCGGGCGTCTCTCGAAGGGAATCCCCTTGGCAGTCGAAAAAGTCGTCATCATCGGCAGCGGACCGGCCGGCTGGACGGCCGCAATCTATGCCGCCCGCGCGAACCTCGATCCGATCTGTTTCATCGGCGTGCCGAAACAAAACCCAGCCCCCGTGTTGCCCGGCGGACAGCTTATGTTGACCACCGAAGTCGAGAACTACCCGGGCTTTCCGGATGGGATCACCGGCCCGGAAATGATGCAGCACTTCCAAAAGCAGGCGGAACGATTTGGAACGCGTGTGGTCGGCGAGGACATCGATTCGTGTGACTTCTCGTCACGACCATTCAAGTTGACGAGTTCCAAGGGATCGGTCGTGCAGGCACATGCTGTCATCATTGCCACGGGGGCGACCGCGAATTGGATGGGGCAGGAGAACGAACTTCGCTTGGCGCAAACCGGCGGCGGGGTGAGTGCGTGTGCTGTATGTGATGGAGCGCTGCCGGTTTTCCGCGATCAGCACCTAGCGGTCGTCGGCGGTGGGGATACGGCGATGGAGGAATCGGCGTACCTCAGCAAGTTCGCCTCGAAGGTGACGATTATCCATCGTCGCGACAAACTGCGCGCCTCCAACATCATGCAGGAGCGGACGCTTGGGTTGTCCAACGTTGAGGTGGCGTGGAACAAGATTGTTAGCGAAGTCGTGGGCGAGGAAAAGATAGAAGCCGTGATGCTCAAGGACACCGTCACGGGTGATGAAACGCGGCTGGACGTCAAAGGTTTGTTCGTGGCCATCGGTCACACCCCGGCGACGGAATTTCTCAAAGGCTCCGGCATCGAGCTTGATGATGCGGGTTACGTCAAGCTGCCCAACCGCAGCAGCGAAACGAACATCGAGGGCGTGTTTGCCGGCGGCGACGTGGCGGACAGTGAATACCGCCAAGCGGTGACGGCAGCGGGGATGGGATGCCAGGCGGCGATCGATGCCGAGCGCTGGCTGGCGGGGCAAGGCATCGTGTGACCGGCAATATTCACCGTTAACTCGTAGGGTCCGCTGTGCGGACCATTCTTATTCTGGGAGATTCGACCAATTCATCGAACCATACTCCGGGATTATTCTGCGACTCGCTTGGCAATTTCATCGTGATTAGCAACCTGTGGCTCATCCGATTTGCATGCGCACGCCCAATCTTGCGGATACACGCCCTCGGCCACATAGCGATGGAAGCTTGAGTACGGCCAGTTGTGAGGGCACTTGACCAACCCATGTTTGATCGGGTTGTAGTGAATGTATTCGACATGATCGATCAAATCGTCGTCGTTTCGGATCGCGTGCTCCCAAAAACGTCGTTGCCAAACGCCGCGCCGACGGTTCCGAAGACGCGAGTCACTCCGTGACTGTTCCTTTCCATGACCGGCGAGCCATGCCTTGGTGAATTCCTTCTTGATCCATGCCCATCGCCGGGAGTAATCACTGTCGTCGGTGGGCAGAGTCCAGATCGTATGAAGGTGATCTGGGAGCAGCACGATTGCGTCGATCGTCATTGGCCATTTGTGCCGACAGGTCTCGATGGATGATCTCAAGATGTCGCGGGCACGATCCTCGCAAAGAAACGGTGCGCGGTTTTCCGTTACGACGGTGAAGAAGAAGGTTCCTCCTGGGATGTAGACCCGTCGATAGTTGGGCATTTGAGTATCGTACCGCGCCCGGATGGTCCGCATAGCGGACCCTACGGTTGAAGAAGATGGTCCGCACAGCGGACCCTACGCTGGTTCTTCCTCGGGGTCGGGCGCGAGTTTGGTGATGATCTTCGCCCCGACGGCGTCGCCCCACACGTTGACGGTGGTTCGGCACATATCGACGATGCGATCCACGCCGATGATCACGCCGATCGCGGCGGTCGGCAGCAACTCGGATTGAGCGAAGCCTCGACCTTGCAGGCCTTGATTGACGGCGAGTATGACGATGACCATGGTGATGGTGCCGGCGGATGGGATACCCGCTGCGCCGACGGCCGCCAAGGTCGCGGTGATGATCACGATGAGCAACTCGGTGAAGCTGAGATCAATCCCCCAGAGCTGGAAGAGGAAGACGACCGCGACGGCTTCGTAGAGCGCCGTGCCGTCCATGTTGACGGTGGCTCCCAAAGGCAGGACAAAATTGGAGGCCCGCTTGGAGCACCCGCCCTCGCTCTGGGCGCTTTCAAGCGTCACCGGAAGCGTGGCTGCGCTGGAGTCGGTGCCGAAGGCGGTCATCAGGGCCCGCCGCATCTGCAACATGTACCGATACGGGTTCTTGCGGGTGAACAGCAAGAGTATCAGCGGCAGCACGATGAATCCGTGAATCGCCAATCCCGTCAGCACCACCGCAATGTATTTGGAAAGTGGGCCGACCAGCTCTCCAAAGCCCACCTTGCCGACCGTCCACGCGACGAGCAGGAAGACCCCGGCCGGGGTGAGCCAAATGACCCACAG
>JADFGE010000065.1 GCA_022567855.1 Planctomycetota bacterium
CTTGCGCTCCCAATACGACGCTGCGGCGAAGCTGCGACTTTCGTTCATCGCATTCTGGTAGTGCTGCTCGGTCAGGTTCATTCGCAGGTAGCAGATCACCACCTGATCGATGAGAAGGCGCTCTGTTTGTGACGCCTTCGCTCCGCCTAGAGATTTGCGGAGCCGCTCTAACCTCACGTGCATGAGCGCCCGGTTCGCTTCGGAGGTCTGCGCCTGGCGAATCACTACCTCGATCGCCGCTCCCGCTATATCGCCCGTGAAACCGAGTGCGCCCGGATGCTCTTGGAGCAGAGCGAGAAGACGCCGGCCGTCCTCCGGCGTTGCGTCCTCTGAGTCGGCCTTCGTGAACGCCTCAGCCACGGCAATCTCAGCCTTCGTTAGTGCTTTCTCGTCTTCCATGACGTTGTTTCCTCCATTGTCCCTTGTGTCGGTGGTATCCCGCCTGTTCGAGCATGGCCGCGGTCAACGAGCGTAGGGTGTCGTCGATCTGAGCCAGCTCATGGTCGATCTGGTCCGCCTCTTCCCGTCGTTGCCGTTCCGCGTCCTGCTGGTCCTGCCGTTCCGCTCGCTGCTCCTCGTCCAGCCGGGCAGTGAGGATCGCGAACTCCCCGGACCCTACGTATTCCGAGACGACGCGCCTGCCTCGGCGGATCTTCCGGTAGTAGTACTGACTGCTTCCCCGGCGCTCCCAGCCCATTGTGCTACGCCTCCCCTCGATCCCCGCTTGCGGCCGTGACCATGGCCATGATGCCCGTCTTGAGAGCATCCGGCAGCGCCGGCCAGGCATCAATCAGTCGTTGCAAATCGGGCTCGAATTGGCTTTCTGGTGCGCGCTGTGCGCCGGATTCTGCGCCGCTTCGTTCTGAATCGCTGGTTTTTCCCGGGTTCTGCGCACTTGCACGGGGGTTCGATTCCCCCCGGCTCCATTTCTCTTGAAGAAGAAGGCATCGAGGGAGAACAAGAAGGCATCAAGACGTGCTAGCCGCGGATGCATATCCGCGGGCTGTTGCACCGAATGCGACAGGCTGGGTTTTAGAAGAAGGCATCGAGGCATCGAGGCATCAAGGAATCACGGCATCATGGCATCGACGGTGGAGTAACGCCGCGCCCGTAGTGAGATTCGAGGATTCTGCTCGCCGTCGCGGGGCTGCCCTCCGCTCGCCGGCGGGTTGCTCTCGGGGGAGCTTTCTCGACCGTCCCGGCGTTGTGGCGGTCGTGTCGTTCTTAGGCGGGGCTCTTAGGGGGCCAGCCGACCGAATGGCTCAAAACCCCGTCATCACGCGGCTTTACGGCCGCCCGACGAGACGCATTCTTGCCATTGCCGCTCCCATATTCCCCTTTTGGGTGTGCGGAGCGGCGGCCCGATCGGTAAGCTGGTGGGGCGTCGCAGCGAAGCGGCGGACCATTTGGTGGAGGCGATCGAATGAAGAGCACGAGACGATCTGGAGCGCTATGCCTGGGTCTGGCATTGTCGCTGGGTGCGGTGTCGGCTTGGGCGCCACCGGCCGCGGCTGCCGGAGAATCAAAGACATCAACCCACGGGTACGATGAGAAGTTTCTCTCGGCTCTGAGTTGGCGATGCATTGGTCCACCGAGGGGTGGTCGCGCGACCGCCTGTGCCGGTGTCCCCGGCGATCCGATGACCTACTACATGGGCGCAACCGGAGGCGGCGTATGGAAGACCGCCAACGCCGGCCTCACTTGGCAGCCGGTTTCCGACGGCTTCTTCAAGACCGGATCGGTCGGCGCGATTGCGGTCGCTAAGTCCGATCCCAACGTCGTATATGTCGGCATGGGTGAAGCGTGCGTACGCGGAAACTTCTCCCACGGCGATGGAGTCTACAAAACAATTGATGCCGGCAAGACCTGGCGGAACATCGGGCTCGACGACACGCGACAGATCGGCTGCATTCGTGTTCATCCGGCAAATCCCGACCTCGTATACGTGGCCGCACTCGGACACATCTTCGGGGCCAATGAGCAGCGCGGCGTTTTTCGTTCACAAGACGGCGGTGCGACGTGGGAGAACGTGCTGTACGTCAATGATGAAACCGGAGCCGTCGATCTCGCGATGGATCCTGTCAACCCGCGCGTCCTGTACGCTGCATTCTGGCAGGTGAATCGCACGCCGTGGGCGCTGGAGAGCGGCGGCCCCGGCTCTGGGCTGTACAAATCAACCGATGGCGGCGATACGTGGAACGAACTCACAAGCGGTCTACCCAAGGGAATAAAGGGCAAGATCGGCGTCACCGTCTCGCCGGTCAATCCCGATCGCGTATGGGCGATCATCGAAGCTGACGACGGCGGCGTCTTTCGCTCGGACGATGCGGGCGAAACGTGGCGGCGCGTCAACAGCGATCGCTCGCTTCGCCAGCGCGCCTGGTACTACACCCACATCTACGCCGATCCACAGGATGTTGAAACCGTCTATGTGCTCAACGTGAGTTTCCACAAGTCAACCGACGGCGGAAAGAGCTTTGACACCAGGCTGCGCGTGCCGCACGGCGACAATCACGATCTGTGGATCAATCCCGACAACAACCTGAACATGGTCGAGGCCAACGACGGCGGCGCGAACGTTTCGTTCGACGGCGGCAAGAGTTGGACCCGCCAGGACACGCTTCCTACGGCGCAGTTCTACCACGTCACCACCGACAATCAGTTCCCCTATCGCGTGTACGGCGCTCAGCAAGACAACAGCACGATCAGTGTCTCGAGCCAGGCGGCCCAGTTCCGAACGGGCGACATGTATTCGGTCGGAGGGGGTGAGAGCGGATACATCGCCGTCCGGTCCGATGACGCGAACATTGTCTACGCCGGCAGCTACGACGGGCATCTCACGCGCTACGACCACCGCCACCGGCTGTCGCGCAACATCACCGTCTGGCCGGATAACCCCATGGGGGCAGGCGTCGAGTCGATGAAGTACCGTTTTCAATGGACGTTCCCCATCGTGATCTCACCGCATGATCCCAATGTGCTCTATGTCGGCGGCAACCTGCTCTTTAAATCCACGAATGAGGGTCACAGTTGGGAGGCGATCAGCCCTGATCTGACGACGGACGATAAATCCAAGCAGCAATCATCCGGTGGACCGATCACGCAGGACAACACATCAGTCGAGTATTACTGCACGATCTTCGCCATGGTCGAATCGCCGCATGAGCCCGGCGTGATCTGGGTCGGCACCGATGACGGGCTCGTGCATATCACCAAGGATGGCGGTCAGACGTGGAGCGAAATCACGCCGGTGGGACTTGGGGAATGGAGCCTCATCAGTCAGATCGAAGCCTCGCCCCATGATCCCGCCACCGCGTATCTTGCCGTGAATCGTTACAAGATGGACGATTTTCGGCCATATATCTTCAAGACGAACAACTACGGCAAAACCTGGAAGCAAATCAATTCCGGGATTGATGATGATGCGTTCGTCCGGGCGGTGCGCGAGGACCCCGATCGCCGTGGACTGCTCTACGCGGGCACCGAGACGGGTGTGTACGTCTCGTTTGACGATGGCGAGCACTGGCAGAGTTTGCAGTTGAAGCTGCCGGCAACGCCGATTACTGATCTCGTGGTCAAGGATGACGATCTGGTCGTGGCCACCCAAGGTCGATCGTTTTGGATACTCAGCGATTTGGCCGTGCTGCGGCAATTGACGGAAGATGTGACGCTGGCCGAGGCGCACGTGTTCACGCCCGCGCGGACGTATCGTGTCGGCCGTGATACCGTCGATGTTCACTACTACTTGGCCACGGAGCCCGAAGCGCCGATTACACTCGACTTTCTGGATTCGAATGGTGAAATCATTCGTTCCTTCACGAGCAAGGAATCTTCGTCCAGCGGTGAAGATGACGAAGCGGCCGGGCCGTGGCGGCGCGGTGGGGGCGGATCACGGAACGCCCCAGCCGAGGCAGGCATGAACCGTTTCCGCTGGGACATGCGCTACGCCGACGCGGAAAAGGTGCCCGGGGCGGTGATGTGGGGCGGGAGCGTCCGTGGTCCGCAGGCAGTCCCGGGCGCCTACCAGGTTCGGCTGACAGTTGGTGCGCAGAGCACTGGACTGTGGATTTGAGATCGCCGCTGACCCTCGTGTTGACGCGACGCAGGATGATTACCAGGCGCAGTTCGACCTGCTGATTCGAATCCGCGACGCCGTCTCCGAAGCGCACAGGGCGGTCAATCAGATTCGTAACGTTCGCAAACAGATCAAGACTATGACGGCCAAAGCGAAAGAGATCGACGGCATGGACTCGATCCTCGAAGCGGGCAAGACGCTGAACAAGCAACTGACGGCCGTCGAGATAGAGCTGATCCAAACGAAGTCAAAGAGCAGGCAGGACCCGCTGAACTTCCCGATCAGATTGAACAACAAGATCGCGGCCCTGGCCGGCGTCGTTTCCCGCAGCAACGGTCGGCCGACCACGCAGAGCTACGACGTTTTTGACGATCTGTACGGACAGATTGAGGCTCAACTGGCCACGCTCACGGAGATCATGGAAACCGACGTGCCCGCGTTCAATCAGCTTGTGCGCGATCAGGACATCCCTGCGGTCTGGGTGGAGCAAGACAAAGCGGACGATGATTGATTCGCGCGATCGGCGTGCGCGAACCGCACCCGTGCTGCCAAATCCATGCAAGATGGCATGATCGAGCAGAAAAGGTGTTAGGCCATAAAGGTGTCAGGATGATTGGCTCGAGTTCTTGCGCGGTCGGCCGCTTGTCCATTGGTGCCCTTCAATCCCGTTCGGAAGCGTGGGGTTCGAGGTTTGGATCCTGGCCTGCAACTGATACATCGCCCGCCATGGTATAGGAATGTGCTTCTCGGAAAACCGATCGGAGTGATAATCATGAACATTTGCCGAGGATTATCGATTCCGCTCCCCATTACCCTCGGCTCGTGTGGTGCCTTACTTGTTGAACTGGGAAATTGCGCGGCAAAATGTGCAAAAAACGCATGCCGCACGCGTTTCTGAATTGGTGGCTACGGATATGATAGATATCATGGATCTTATCGGGATTGGCTTTGCTATCTTCCTGGTAGTACATATCGTGATCTTCGTCCTCCGGAACTATGGCAGAATCCGTCGCAAGCAAGAACGATTTGCTGGCCGTCCAGTGCTTCCTTGTGACCGCATCTACCAAACATATTTTCCAGAATCGGGACTTGATCAGATAGACGTGCAACACTCGTGGCAGGAGCTGGCGAAGACTCTGAAGCTTGACCCTCAGAGATTACGACCAACTGATCGATTCGATCGCGAGCTTGCGCCTGTTGTTGGCACGACGAAGCTGGACGAACTTCATGTCCTGGAAGCTGTACTCGCGCTCCGTGTCCGAACCCGCGGCCTCCAGGCCGTTGATCTGGAGACCCTCGAGACGCTTGAAGACTATATACGAGCCACGAGCCGAAGATTCGGGGCGTGATGCTGCGCGACGAGGACGCCAATCCCGATGGAGTCGGGACCTGGAGCGCGGCCAGTGACGGCACGCTAGAAGAGCGCTTGTACTATTGCCAGAACTGGCGCGGGGATGTTGTGGCGCTAATCGATGACACCGCCGATCAGGTTGAACAAGCTCGGTACTCTGCCTATGGCGTCTCGTTCGGCCTGCCGGCCGAAATCGCGGATATGGCGGCGGTGGTCTGCGCACCAGCCCCTTGCATCGCGCGTTTCCGGTGACGGTTAGACATAGTACCCACGGGTGGGCCACATCGGCATCATCGCTCTAGGGGGCCGTCTCCTGACGGGGGCGCCTCCGATCGCTTGAATCCCGTTTGTGGCGAAGCGTCAATCGACCATCGAGCCGGGCCCCTATCAGCCGATGCCGTCCATCTTCCAGGAGCACAAGCTGTGCAGTGGGATCGAGTATTCGGACCTTGCACGGATCAGTATTCGCAAGGGATCGAAGGGGTTTCTCGTCTGTTCAGGTCCGATTCTATATAGCCGATACGAGCCTCATACTGGAGCCGATTCTCTTCGGCGACGGAGACGTTGTTGTATGACGCCATCAGGGAGGCCAAAGAAGGCTTGGTGGCCGAGCAGCATGTTGCTGCGCGGTGAGTCGGTTGTTGCATCCACCGGCCTGGTCCTGGCCGCCATTCTGTTGGCGGTCATGGGCGGCACCGCCTATTGGACCTTCCGTGTTCATCGAAACGCGATGGAGGCCGCGCGTGCTGACGAGATTCACTCGTTGGGCACGATCCTGACCGAGACCGCAACCAGTCTCCTGTCCTCGAACGAACTGTCGGTCACGCGCCGACTGCTGGCTGATGCAGCCCGCACCTTCGATCTCGATCGCTGCAGGATCATTCTTGGCGACGGGCAGGTTATCGCTGACGCCGAACCTTCCCGAATCACACTGACCGAACTGCCGGCGACATGGTCAGGCTCTGCGGTCGCAGAGTCGTCGGCCCAAACGCCCGACGGATTGCTCAGCCTGATCTACCCGTTGACGGTTCCCGGTCGCGGCCACGGGCAGCTTGATCTCACCGCGAGTGTAAGGAACGACATCTCCTACTTCTGGGAAGCTCAGACTGGCGTCGGCATCATCGGCGCTCTCGCGCTGGTAGCGCTTCTGCTGGTGTACCGGCGTATGCGTGCCCGGTTGGGCACGATGGGTCTGATACGAGAGGCATTGCTGGCGCACCAAGCCGGTGGAGCCGAAGCCGCCTCGCTGGTCATCCAAGGTACGCGCCGGGCTGAGGCCGAGGCCTGGAACAAACTTGTGACGGAGAAGGAGCACCTTCAAGAGCAAGTCATGAGCCGGCGCGTCGAGGGAATCCTGCATTCTCGAGTGCAGTCCGGCAGCGAGCTGGGCAACGCGTTGGAAGAGATGTGGTATGGGTTCGTCCTTGTGGACCGGAATCTCAACATCACGTACGCCAACGGGGCTGCGGCTGCATTCCTGGACACGTCGCCAGATGAGATCCGTGGCGCTGGTTTCCGCGAGATCGCGCCGGACGAGCATGTGGTCGAATTGCTATCCGAGGTGGCTTCAGCGACGGCGGGCAACCGTGTATCCGTAGAAGTGGATACGCGCGGCGACGGCGACGGCGGCGGCGCGGTCCTTCGCTTCACAATGCGTCCGCTGCGGCGTGAGGATCCCAGCGCTGCCGTTATCGTCATCGAGGACGTAACCCAGCAGCGCGTGGCGGATGAATCTCGCAACACGTTCGTGACCCAAGTGGCACACGAGTTGCGTACGCCGTTGACAAACATCCGTCTGTGTGCCGAAACTGCCATCGAGGAAGGGCATACAGATCCGGAAACTCGGGCTCAATGTCTCAACGTGATCAATCAGGAGACGAGACGACTGGAGCGCGTCGTCAATGACATGTTGTCTGTGGCGGAGATCGAGGCCGGAACTATCGAACTGCGAAAGGACGATGTGCGACTGGAGGCGTTGTTTGAGGAAATGCAAGCGGAGTGTTCCGCTCAGGCCAAGGAAAAGGGCACCGCGCTGGAGTTCAACCTGCCGCCGAAGCTCCCGGTCATCAAGGGAGATCGCGACAAGCTCACTTTGGCGCTGCACAACATCCTGAACAACGCGATCAAGTATACGCCTCAAGGCGGGCGCATCACCGTCAACGTCGATGTCGAGAATGACGAGGTGACCGTCGACATCGTCGACAACGGCATCGGCATCAGCGAAGAAGACATGGTTCGCATATTCGCAAGATTCGGGCGCGCTAACGACCCACGCGTGGCAGAGATAACCGGTTCGGGGTTGGGGCTGTCGCTCGCACGGGAGATTGTTCGACTCCACGGGGGCGAAATACGCGTCGAGTCGCAGCTCGATAAGGGGAGCACGTTCAGCGTGCGGCTGCCCGTGCATGCAGAGGCGGCGTAGACGAGGATGAAGATCGAGGAACTCAATTACGGTGCGGTCGCTGTCGTCAGGCCGATTGGCGCGTTGACTCAGGACGACGCCGAGCGCCTCAAGACCCAGATGCTCGAGGTGCGGGTCAAGAGTCTCGGCCGGCTGGTTCTCGACGCGTCCAACGTCCCGTTCATAGACAGCAGAGGATTGGAAGTACTCGTCGAGGTTTCGCAACAGCTCACCCAGACCGGGCAAGTACTGAAGATCGCCGGTGTCAACGACGTGCTTCGTGAAGTGTTCGAACTTACGGAACTGACCTGCGAATTTGAGCATTTCACAGATGTGAACTCCGCGGTGAGGAGCTTCCTGTGACGAAACCAGCCGGCACATTTCGAGTCGGCGAAGCGCTGGTCGAGGAAGGTGTTCTTACCGAGGACCAGCTGGCGCAAGCTCTGGGCCAGCAAAAGAGCAGCGAGCTTCGTCTGGGCGAGCTACTCGTTGCCGAAGGAGTGATCAGCGCCGGCGCGATCGTACGGACGCTGAGCAAATGCCTGGGTGTACGCGGTTGCGTGCTTCGACATGGGCTGATTGATCCTTCACTGCTTGGGATGATCGGCGAGGAGGAGGCCACGCGACTCAAGGTCATCCCGATCTTCAAGGTTCACGAGTCGCTGACGGTGGCGATGGCCGAACCGCAGGCTCTTCCGACGATTGATACGTTGCGACGTCTCACCGGCTGCAAGATCCGTCCGGTCCTGGCGCTTGAAGCCAACATTATCGAGTTCATAAAGAAATATGCCGGAGGCAACGTCGATGTCGATGCGTTCCTCGCTTCGCTGAAGGACTCGGACGTCGAGGTGGTTGAGCGCGAGACGGCTGACGAAGGCGCTGCCGCCGATCTCGATCAGATGGTCGAAGGCAGCCCGATCGTGAATCTCGTGAACATGGCGCTGCTCACCGCAGTTCAAGACGGCGCCAGCGATGTTCATATTGAGCCTGAGCGAAAGGGCACGCGCATTCGCTATCGGATAGACGGGATCCTTCAGAGTCTGATGCAGCCGCCGGCGGGGATGCACGCTCCGATCGTCTCACGTGTGAAGGTGATGGCCGGGATGGATGTTGCCGAGAAGCGCTTGCCGCAGGAGGGGCGAATCCGGATCATTGCCGCTGGCCGCGAGATCGACCTGCGTGTCTCCAGCATGCCGACGCTGCTGGGCGAAAAGATGGTGATCCGGATTCTCGACAAAGAAAACTTGACGATCAGGCTGGAAGATCTTGGCTTACAGCCGGCCGCGATGGCGGATTTCAAGCAGATTCTGGACCAACCGCATGGTCTTGGTCTGGTCACGGGTCCGACTGGAAGCGGCAAGACGACGACGCTCTACTCCGCGCTCGATCTTCTTCGCAGCCCGGAGCTTAATGTTGTCACGGTCGAAGATCCTGTGGAGTATCAACTCGACCTCATCAACCAAATCCAGGTCCACGAGGCTGTGGGTCTGACGTTCGGGCGCGCCTTGAGAAGCATCCTTCGCCAGGATCCGGACATCATCATGGTGGGCGAGATTCGCGACGAAGAGACGGCGCGAGTCGCCGTGCAGGCGGCGTTGACGGGTCACCTCGTCCTTGCCACCTTGCACACAAACGATGCGCCCGGCGCGGTAGCACGACTTCTGGACATGGGCCTCGAGCCGTATCTTCTGTCGAGCGCGCTCAATGGTGTCGTGGCTCAGCGCCTCATTCGTACGAACTGCGACGGATGCGCCACGAAATATTACCCCACCGAGCAGGTGCTCCAGGATGCCGGCGCCATCGACAAGACCGGGCTGGCCTTCACCAAGGGTGTCGGCTGCCAACAGTGCTACAACAGCGGGTTCCAGGGCCGGGTGGGTATCTATGAGGTCATGCGAATCACCGGGCCGGTACGGCGGCTGATCCATCGAGCCGCTCCGACCCATGAACTGCGGGCGAAGCTCACCGAGCAAGGCGTCAAAACATTGCGTAAGGAAGGCGTCGACCTCGCTATCCGAGGAAAGAGCAGCCTGGAAGAAGTGCTCAGAGCAACTCACATCGACGATAATTTCGCATTGGACCCGGTCGCGGTGGTCGCTCCGGCTGATCCCGGTGTTCCGGAGCAGACAAGGGGCGCAGCATGAAACTGGCGTCGCGATCTGGAGATCAGCCCGCAAGCTCAGCCAGTCGTTCGTCCGACGACACGATAACGGTTGAGTCGAGCGGATCGTTGGATGCTCCCGGTTCACATGTAACGGAACGACCCGATGGGGCAGGAAGCCTTCGTGCATCAGGATCACGCATAACCCCGCCGCGTGGGCGAGGCCGCCGCCTGAAGAATCTCACCATGTTCTCTCGCCAATTGGCGGTGTTGGTTCGTACGGGAACACCGCTGGCACAATCGCTGGATGCAATCCGACGTCAAGTCGCACCGGGGCCTTGGCGCGACGTGCTCAACGATCTGAGCCGGCAGATCGAA
>JADFGE010000066.1 GCA_022567855.1 Planctomycetota bacterium
GATCGGGTGGCTAAGAGACCGTACCCGTTCAAATTTCGAGGCACCGATCTGATCGGGACGAACAACCGGTTGACGAAATGTGAAGAGCATATGCTCGGGTTCCTCAACGATCACTTGAAAAAACTGACGCAACGGCCCTGGCAAGACCGCCGCAGCCGCTTCGACCGTGACTGACGGGTCTGTGTCGAAAGAACCTGCCTGTGTCAAAGACTCAACTCAGGCCGGGCGCGCCGCAAAATGCCCCCTCGCCCCGCGGCAGCGACATCTCAATTGGCGCGAAACTCCGGAAACGGTTGCGCGTCCTTACCCGTCTCGTGCGCTTCCATCTCTTCGATCAACTCGCTCACCGGCTGGAATGCGGAACGGGGCTCAACGCGGTCTTTCTCCTCGCGGAGGACCGTTACCTTCCATTTGGCCAGCCCGAAGGGAACGTCCTTGCTGAGCCAAATCTCGGCGCTGTTCGTCGATCGAAATTGGCGGCTTTCCACGATCAGGCTGGCAGCGCGATTCGTCGCCTCCACCGGACCCAGCTCGATGCCGGGATCGGCCGGCTGTCCGGCGTCTCCATCCCATTGCCGATAGTGCTGCAGCAACGAGAGCACCGGATACACTTGCAGCACTTTTGACTTAATCGGCTGTACCGGCGCGTCGGTTTGCAGCCGGAGGCGACCGACGCGGTAGGCGTGTCGATCGGCCCGGGTGGGTTTACCGGACTGCGGATCGCTGTGAGCACGGCGAAGATGCTCGGCGAGGCGCTGGGCTGCGCGCTCGTTGCGGTGCCCAGCGCGTTGGTGGCGGCGGGGTCGTATCAAGGCGCGGGTCCGATCATCGTGGCGCTGGCGTCGAAGGCGGACACCTGTTGGGTGACACGGATCGAGCGGGTCGATGAACGGTGGGCGCCGGCGGACGACGGCCGGCTCGCCGATGCGCGATCGCTGGAGTTGAGGGACATCAAAGCGTTGATTGGCGACGAATTCCTTCCCCGCGGGATCCGCGATGCGTGCTCGGCGGCGAAGGTGGCGATAATCGACCCGAAGTTCGATCCTCTGGCGTGCCTGGCGGCGACTGAGCAGCGAATGAACGGGGGCGACACGACGGACCCGCTGAGTCTGGGTCCGCGGTATCCACGCCGCCCTGAAGCGGTCGTCAAATGGCGCGGGGGGGGGACGGCTGAGTCCCATCGGACGTAAGGGACCAAGGGATCGGGGCCTGTGAGACATATGACTTCTGTGCAGGAGCGGTAGCGGCGCGTCAGGCGAGGGCGCTGAAGTTGCGCGAAGCCCCAACCGATGTCAAGTCCGGCAAGCTAGGGAACTTAGAGGCATCCGCGACCCCGCGGAATGCGAACAATTGTGGGGCTGAACATGGCGAAGGCGAAGGCGAACGCAGCGGACGGGTGGGCCGGCAAGCAAGTCTTCACGACCGGTGAGGCGGCGGAGATCTGCAAGGTCTCCCAGCAGACGATCATCCGCTGCTTCGATAGCGGTCGGCTCACGGGGTTCCGAGTGCCCGGGTCGCGGTTCCGGCGGATCCCGCGCAAGGATCTGCTTCAGTTCATGAAGTCCAACGACATCCCCACGGATGCCCTGGAGAGCACCAAGCGGCGTGTGCTGGTCGTGGACGACGACGAGCAAATCATCGAGCTGTTCCTCGACGTGCTCAGCCGCGATGACCGCTTCGAGGTCAAGAGCGCCCGGACCGGGTATGACGCAGGGATGATGACCGAGCAGTTCCGCCCGCACCTCGTTCTGCTCGACTACATGTTGCCGGATATCAACGGCAACCTCGTCTGTGATCGCATTCGATCGAACCCGGAGTTGGCGGGAACGAAGATCATCGTCATCTCCGGCGTGGTGAACCAGGACGAGATCGACACGCTGCTTCGCAGCGGCGCCGACGACTTCGTCAAGAAGCCGTTCAACATCGAGAAGCTCATCGAGCGAATGTCCGAGATGCTGGGCGTCTAGCGCTGACCTCGGATTGCCGGGATCAGAGGGGAGCCGGCGCGATGGCGAGCCGATTGCAGACCAATCACGCCAAGCAAGTCGAGCTGATATTGCAGCAGATGGATTCGCTGCCCACGCTGAGCGCGATCGTGGTGCGCCTGCTGGAAGTGACAGCAGACGAGCAGTCCGACGCGAGGGATGTGATCGAACTTGTTTCGGCCGACCCCGCCCTGGCGGGGAAGGTTCTGAGGCTCTGTCGTTGCGTGAACGGCGGCCGGGCACGGCAGATCACGACCATCGACCGCGTGGTGACGATGGTGGGATTCGATGCGGTGCGCAGCGCTGCCCTGTCCGTGCAGGTGTTCGAGCTTTTTGACGGCGTAAAAAGCCCGGGCGGTGAAGTCCGCTCGGAGCAGCCGGTCTTCGATCGCGAGATGTTCTGGCGTCACAGCGTGGCGGTGGGCGTCGCGGCGGAGTGGTTGGCCCTTAACACCACTGGCGTCGACAAAGTCAGCTCCGGCGAAGCGTATATCTGCGGGCTGCTTCATGATCTGGGTGTGCTGGCCCTGCACGTGATTATGCCCCGCAGCTTCGATCGTGTCTGCGAGCTGGCGGAGTCACACGGGTTGTCGCTCGATCACGCGTGCAACCAAGCCCTCGGAGTCGACAGCCGGGTTGCGGGCAAGCGACTGGGGGACCACTGGCAATTGCCGAGGCGCCTCGTTGACGCTATATGGCTCCACGGTCAGCCG
Organism: Planctomycetota bacterium; assembly: GCA_022567855.1. Lineage (GTDB taxonomy): Bacteria > Planctomycetota > Phycisphaerae > Phycisphaerales > SM1A02 > JADFNO01. The sequence continues at coordinate 2,699 of JADFGE010000066.1, forward strand.
ATGCAAGCGCTGCGCGGCCTGCCGCATCGGAACCTGATCGCACTGGTGTCGCTGGCCGATGTGTTGGTGCGGCAGCGATACATCACCCCGGTTGGGCACACCCCACGGGGCGAAGACCTCCTGGCGATGGGCGAGCCGCTGGGACTGGGACGTGACGACGTAGAGCAAGTAGCGTCGCGGCTGCACGATGAGGTGGCTCAGCGCGCCGCAGCGTTGGGGCTTACCGAGGAGCCGACGACCGATTCCCTGCTGCGATCCATCAGTCGCGCCAATCAGGTGTTGGGACATATCACCACGGCGATGAACCGCCAAGTCATGGCGGGTGAGCGGCGAGCTGAGGTGCTGGAGGCGATCGCACAATTTCACGAGGTCGCGCAAGCGGGGTCAATCGAGCGCGTGTTGGCGGGGATCGTCAGTTCCGGACGTCGCATCCTGCCCAACGCGCAGCTGGGGATCGTGTATCAGGCCGCGGCTGGGGAGCCGTGGGAAGTTCTGCGATTCGCCGATGACGGACGCCTCTTGAGCCGTAGGCTTCTCTCCCCGCCGTCTACGGCCAGATCGCTTTGCGAGATCGCCGTGGCTGACGGGTGCGGGTTGCGGTGCGCAGAGCTTGCGCCATGGTTGGAGTCATCGTTGCTTGAGGGTTCCGACCCAGCCGACGTACACGCGATAATGCTGGCCGGAGGATCGGCGGGCGCGGCGCTGCTTTATGATCAACCCATCGCCCAGCCGCACACGCCGCCGCCGCAGCTCGCCGTACTCCATCGTACGTGGGAGGCTGCGATTGAGGCGGCGGCACACTATGCCGCTACCGAAGCGCTGGCAGAGCAATTGGCCCAGGCGAACCGGACCCTCGCCGACACGCGCGATTCGGCCGCCCGATCGCAGGCAATGGCTGCGCTCGGTGAGCTCGCCGCCGGCGCTGCCCACGAGATGAACAATCCGCTGGCCGTGATTTCCGGTCGGTCACAACTCTTGGCTGAGCGACTACAAGACCCCGAGCTTCGGTCCGCCGCGCAACAGATTGTCCAGCGATCGCATGATCTGAGCGACATGATTACCGCCCTTCGCGTTGTTGCCGAACCGGCCGAGCCGAAGCCGCAGTTGGTCGATCTCCACGCCGTTTTGCAAGAAATCGTCACCGAGTTTAGTCCGAGAAACGATGGTGCTTCTCGGATCAAACTTATTGTGGAGGAAGGAGTTGGGCAGGTCCTCGTTGATCCTGATCATCTTGCCCAGGCCGTGCGAGAGTTGGTTCGCAACGCCTTCGAAGCATCCTCTGACGCTCAGATCGAAGTGCGCGTTCAAATCGACCCTCTGGATGACCGATTGAAGGTTCAGGTGACGGACACCGGTCCAGGGTTGAGCGACGATGCCCTGGCTCATGCGTTCGCACCGTTCTTCAGCGACAAGCCGGCCGGCCGTCAGCCGGGCTTGGGCCTCGCCCGTGTCAAGCGGCTCATGGAGGCGAATCGAGGCCGGATCACGCTGAAGAACGGTCCGACGGGAGGCGCCGTGGCCACGATCTGGTTGCCGGCCGGACGGGCGGCTTTCCAGTCAACGTGGCGCCGCCTGAGGCGGTGCGATCAATCGGCGTCGCCCGTGGTTCGGAGTCGAGCCGAGCATCGTGCCGGCTGGAGGGGAAGGTTCTCGATGGAATCTCTGGACAAGGAAATCGCGGAAGTCTTCGCCGAGCACCCGCCGGCGGTTCAGGGGCCTGCGCGGATCCTCATCGTGAGCACCGACGACGAGCTTCGCGCCTGCCTACGGGACAAACTTCTCGAGGACGGCCACCGCTGCGCGTGCGCCGACAGCCTGATACAGGCCCGCAGCGCGATCGCTCGTCGCCGTTTCGATTTACTGTTGCTCAATCTTGACCTGGCGGATGGCGATGTGCCGGAGCTGGTGCGCGCCTTGAGATTGGTCTCGCCGCCCACTCGGTCCATCGTCTTTGCCGGTGCCGCCTCCTTCGCGAAAGTCGTCGGCGCCTTGCGGTACGGCGCCGTGGATTTCATGCGTCTGCCCGCTGATGTCGATCAGCTGTGCGATCGCGTCAAATCGGCGCTGGTCGAAGCCAGGGCCGATATGCTGCGAGAGGAGCGTTTGTTGCGGCTCAAGTCCGTCTGTAAGAAGCTCGCCGCCGCCCACCATGAAGTGTCCCAGCAAGTGGAGCGGCTGTGCAAGGATCTTGTCGAGGCCTACCAGGACGTCTCGCTCCAAATGACCGAGGTGGCCATGGCCAGCGAGTTCCGCACGCTTCTGAAGCAGGAGCTGGACGTCGAGGCGCTCCTGCGCACCGCGTTGGAGTACCTTCTGACCAAGACCGATCCGACCAACGCGGCGGTCTTTCTGCCGGACTCAGCCGGCCGGTTCGATCTTGGCGCGTACGTCAACTACGACTGTCCGCGCGAAACGGTCACCACCTTGTTGGATCATCTGTGCCAATATGTGTGCCCCCAAATGGCCGAGGAGTCGGAGATCGTGGCGTTCAGCGACGCGGCCGAATTCGCCGCCTGGGTGGGGGCCGAGGTGGGGTTCCTGGCCGGGTGCCAGGTGATCGCCTTCTCGTGCCTTCACGAAGGCGAATGTCTGGCCGTGATGGTGCTGTTCCGCAGCAAGTCGACGCCCTTCGCCGAGGAGCTTGCCGGCGCGATCGATATTCTCCGCCCGATCTTCGCCGAGCAGATCAGTAACGTGATCAAAGTGCATCACCGGGCCACGCCCTCCTGGCCCGACGACCCGGCCGCCGGCGACGAATACGACTACAACGACTACGACGACCTGGGCTTCGGCGGATACGCGGCCTAAAACTGCCCGAGACGTTTTCAGTTGCGCTTGGCGCCGGTCGGAGTCCGTTGACTTGCCTTCGTTCTTCCACCGACGAGCCGAACGCGGTGCGGCGAGAGAATCTGGCCGAGTCGCTGGACCAGTTGCCCGTCGGGAACGATCCTCAGGCCGTGAGGTTTGAGCGCAATACGCTTGCCGGCGGTGTGCAAGAGCAATCGTACGTTCACGCCTCGACGCCCGTTGCCCTGCGCCGCGCCAGTAGCGCCGCGCAGCACCTCCTCAATCTCGTGCATCGTCTGCTCCAGCGGCTTGCGCTCCGGGTCGTCCACGAGATCCAACTCCAACCGAGTGGCGAAATGATTCTCGATCTCGTCGATCGGAATCACCTTGTCCACGATGAGGTTCAGCTCGCCGCGCGAGTGATCCACCTTCCCCCGCAGTAAGACGACCGCATCGCTGTGCAGGAGGTGGTTGTACTGCTCGTACGCCTCGCTGAACACGACCGCCTCAACCGAGCCTCGCATGTCCTGCAGCGTAAGGATCGCCATCTTTTGGCCGGCGCTTCGTCCGCGTTGGACGATCCTCGGTCGAACCTGCGTCAACACGCCGCACAGCGTCGCCTCGCCGTCATGGGGGAGGTGTGAAGCTGCCTTGATATCCACCGGACAATACCGTTCGATGATCTGCGCGTATTGATCCAGCGGATGGCCCGAGACGTGAAAGCCCAACGTCTCCTTCTCGAATGCCAGCGTTGTGGCGTCATCCCACGGGGGAACCTTGGGCAGCGGCCGGCCACCCTTCTCAGAAGCTGGGTCAAGCGATTCAGCCGCGGCAAAAATGTTCATCTGACCGTCACGCCGGTCGGTGGCGGCGCTTTGCCCGGCGGGGATGGCGTCGGTGATCGCGGCAAACGCCGCGGATCGCGCCGCTACGCTGTAAATGGAATCGAACGCCCCGGATTTCACCAGCGCCTCGATCGTCGCCTTGTTCACCTTGCGCAAATCCACGCGCTCACAAAAGTCGAAGATCGAGCGAAACGAGCCGTTCTTCTTTCGCTCGCACACAATCGCTTCGACCGCGGCGCCCCCGGAACCCCGGATTGCGTTGAGGCCGAATCGAACGTGCCCGTGAAGCGAATCGCGCGGTTCGTCCGGCATAAAGACCACCGAGAACTCAACCTCCGAGAGATTCACATCCGGCGGCTTGACCTCCACGCCGATGTGAGGCCGATGCTCTTCGTGGTCGACAAAGACCGTTTGTTTACAGTCGTCGAGGTATCCGACCCAGCTTTCGATCTTCCGCGCAGCGCTTTCAAACGTCAGCAGCGCCGCCATGTACTGGTTGGGGAAATACGTCTTCAGATACGCAGTTTGATACGCGATGATCGAATATCCCGTCGAGTGGGATTTATTGAATCCGTACCCGGCGAAGTTCAAGATCAAGTTGAACAAGTCGTCCGCCTGTTCCTTGGAAAGCCCCTTGTTCTGCGCACCTTCGAGAAACTTTGATCGCTGGGCGTTGATGACTTTGCGGTTCTTCTTACTGATCGCTTTGATCAAGGTGTACGCACTGCGAAGCGGGATATCGCCCAAGCCGTGCAAAATCTGCATGACTTGTTCCTGATACACCATGATGCCGTACGTCTCGGCCGTGTATTGCTCGACAATCGGGTGCGCCTTCGGTACAGGCTCGTGCCCGAGCTTGCGGGCGGTGTACTGGGGAATAAGTTCCATCGGGCCCGGGCGGTAGAGTGCGTTGGCGGCGATGAGATCTTCCAGCCGATCGGGCTTCATGTCCTTCAAGAGCCGGCGCATCCCCGCCGACTCGAATTGGAACACACCCGCCGTATCGCCGCGTTGGAAGAGCGCTAACACGTTCGGGTCGTTGTACTCCAACCGCTCAAGATCAAGCGGATGCGGTCCATCGCCTTCGCCCCGGCCGACCGCTTCCCACACCGCCTTCTCCGGCAACGCCTCGCCGATCAACTTCCTTGCTCGCTCCAGCGTTGACAGTGTTCGCAGTCCAAGGAAGTCCATCTTCAGCAGACCCATCTTCTCGCAGGTCGGACCGTCCCATTGCGTGACCGTGTCTTCGTTGCCGGTCGTTCGATACAACGGCACGATCGTGTCCAAAGGCTGCGTTGCAATGACGACGCCCGCCGCATGAACGCCCGCATGACGGGCATGTCCCTCGAGCCCCTTGGCCGCATCTACAACTTTGCGAACCAACTCGTTCGTCTCGTATTCACGCTTAAACTCCGGCTCCTTGGCGAGCGCCTCGTCGATCGTGATGTTCAACTCGCTCGGAACGAGGTTGCTTAGGCGTTGACCTTCTCGCGGGGAGAGACCCATCACGCGCGCGACGTCCTTGATTGCCGCCTTCGCTTTCAGCCGACCATACGTGATGATTTGTGCGACGTGGCCGTATTTCTCGCGCACGTAGTCGAGCACTTCAGCTCGGCCGTCCTGACAGATGTCGATATCGATATCGGGATACTCACTGCGGTCCGGGTCGGTGAACCGTTCAAACAGCAAGCCGTACCGAATCGGACATGCGTTGGAAAGTCCCAGCACGTAGCCCACCATCGTGCCCACACCCGAGCCGCGCGCCATCGCGGGAATTCCGCGCTGCCGCGCCCAGTTCACGAAGTCCCACACGATCAGGAAATATGCGGAGATGCCTTTTTCCGCCAAGATGTGTAACTCACGAGCAAGGCGCTCGCGAATCTCGTCGGTGATGCCGTCGGTCCCGTACCGCCATTCCAAACCCGCCAAACACAGCTCACCAAGTGCTTCGTCACACTGTGATTTCAGCACTTCCGGCGAAGTGCTGTCGACCGTCGAATCGAACGGGTGAAGCGTGAACTGCGAACAAAAAGCCATAAACCACTCGGTCGATCCACGGTATTCGGGTTTGACAGTTACGTCGGGGAACGCCGGCAGGCTATTCTTCGCAACCTCATGTTCCACTTTCACGATCGGTGTGTGACTCGTCGAGAAATCGAGCTCGACGTTGCAACGATCAGCGATGCGGACAGTGTTCGCGATCGCTTCGGGTAGGTCGGCAAACAACTCAGCCATCTCGGCCGGCGACTTCACGTACAACTGCTTGGAGTATCGCAGCCGACCCGGATCATCCTTTGTTCGCCCCATCGAAATGCAGCAGAGTGTGTCGTGTAGATCGTGATCTTCGGCCGTTAGGAAGTGAGCGTCGTTGTCTGCAACCAGCGGCAGATCAAGATCGCGCGCCAATCGCAACAGCAGCGGATGGATTCGATCCTGTTCGGGTGTGTCATGACGCTGAAGCTCGATGAAGAACCGCGGTTCGCCGCGCTCGTTTTGGCCGAACGTCTGAGCGTGCCATTGCGCCTCGCGAACGGCCGATTCGTAGTGGGCGTCGTTGTTGGTCTGCGCGTAGTGCAAGAGGTGGTGCGCGATCGAGCTGCCCAGGTGCCCGTTGATCGCAATCAATCCCTCGGACCACTCGCTCAGCGTGGACTTGTCCATCCTCGGCCGGTAGTAGAAGCCGGTGATAAACGCATCGCTGCTGAGCTTGATGAGGTTCTTCCATCCGGTGTTGTTCTCGGCGAGCAGAACGAGGTGGTAACTGCCGTCGGCGATGCCGCCGCCGGCTTTCTCGCGCCGATCGCCCGGGGCCACGTACGCCTCGATGCCGAGAATCGGTTTGATCCCTGCTGCGGTAGCCTTGGAATACAGCTCGACCGCCCCATGGAGGTTGCCATGGTCGGTCACGGCTACCGCATCCATCCCCAGCTCGCGAACCTGCTGGACCAGCGGACCGATGCGATTCGCCCCGTCCAGCAGCGAGTATTCGCTGTGCAGGTGCAGGTGAACAAATCGCGGTGCGGTCGTTGTATCCATTATCTTGTATTCGTGGGTGGCAGGCTATCCTATATATAGTAGACACAACGAACCGAGGCCCCATCAGAATACCGTGATCGGCGTTGGCTGGATACCGGCCGGACGATGTGTGAACATTCTTCCGGTAAACGACCGCCCCATCTCCGAATAGGATCGTGGGCGGACGGCGATTTATCCGCCGGCCTGTCATGACGAGCAGATGATTTCCGATGGATCGAGTCGTACGCATCCAGACCTTCACCACCGAGCAACGGCAGCGTGCCGTCCGTGGCTATCGATGGCTCGCAGCTCAGCCCAGTTGGGTGGTTCGACTGGCGCTGGTGACTTTCGTGCTGGTGATCGGACTGCCGCTCTTACTGCTCGCGGTTGTCGCGGTGATTGCGGCGATCATCGTGTTTACAGGGTTGGCGCTCATCAACGCCGCCGGCGCCAAACTGCGCCGACTTCTACCCAAGCGTGACGGCCGATCGAATGTCCGCGTCATCAGAAGGCAGTGAACGGTAGCGCGACGCCCACGGATCCCAATCCGTGGGTTTCTTCCCCCAAGCCTCAAGCCTCAAGCCTTCTTCCTACGGACACGGTCCAAAGTGGGTCGCCACCGCCGCCACGTCCCGGCCGTTGACGATACCGTCGCCGTTGACATCCCACGGGCAATCGTCGGGATCGTTGCACGGCCCCAAGTTGTGAACGACCTCAAGGATATCGCGGTGGTTCACAACGCCATCGCCGTTGACGTCCCACGGGCAAGTTCCGGGTGCGGCAGCATCAAAGAGGTATGCCGAGCCTGAGTCGGTGCCGTTGTCGTCGTCCCCGCCAGCCCCGACGATGGCGATTTCCTTTCCGGGAGCGCCGCTGATCGCGACGGACCCGCCGTACCTGTGGCCTTGAGCGCCGTCGTCGGGCAGGTGCTTGGTGATCTGATAC
>JADFGE010000067.1 GCA_022567855.1 Planctomycetota bacterium
AACCTGCTGGGATTGGAGCTTTTTCAAGGGCTGAATGATGCTTTGGATGAGGTGGCCGCCGACGCCAACATCACCACGCTGGTGCTGCGGGGCGCCGGAGAGCGGGCGTTTTCCGCCGGGGTTGACCTCCATGAGATGCGGGACCTTACACCACAAACGGCCGAGGAGTTCATCCGTACCCTGCACCGGGCCATCCGCAAGGTGTTGACCCTGCCTATCCCCGCCATCGCCGCCATCAACGGCCCCTGCCTGGGCGGCGCTCTGGAGCTGGTCCTGGCCTGCGACATGCGCATCGCCTCGGAAGATTCCATATTCGGCCTGCCCGAGGTCCTGGTGGGGGTTCCCTCGGTAATAGAGGCGTCCCTTCTGCCCAAGACTGTCGGACTGGGCAGGGCGCGGCGGCTCATCATGACGGGGGATTCCATAACATCCCAAGAAGCCCTGGACATGGGACTGGTGGACCGGGTGGTCCCCAAGGACGCCGTGCATGAGGCCGCCCTGGAGGCTGCGGAAAAGTTCCGGAACATCAGCCCACAGGTTCTTGCGACCCAGAAAGACATCATCGTCAAGTGGCTGGAGCTGGGTGATGAACAGGCCGCAGAATATAGCATCAAGGCCTTTGCCCTGGGTTTCACCAGCAGCCATCCCCAAGAGGCCATGAGCGCGTTTCTGGAGAAACGGGAGCCGCAGTTCAAGTCCTAAGGTAATATCGCTGGCACAGTGGCGGGAGTCCAAAGGGAAATTCCGGCGGGAGTAAAGGTAATGGCGATTCACATGTACGTGTCCTTGCAAGACGATGACCAACTCGTTAGGTTCGTGATGGAACATCAGACAGGCAGACTCGAGAAGCAGGGTGCCGTCGAAGGCGCTGTTGAACGTCAGAACCCCGGCGGTAGGATCGTACTTGACGCCCGCCTCGCCGGTGCCGAACGTCGTGGTGCGCGTAGGGTCTCGACGATCAGTCGCAACCAGGCCCAGCCCGGACGCTTCGGCCAGTTCGACCAGGCCCGTCCTTCGATCGCCAGCAATTCCGTAGCGAGCCTCGATCGGCTGACCGAGTGGACCCGTGACGATCGCGCGGTGGATCGTGCCCTTGGTAGCGCTGACAAGGGCATCAAGGCTCCCCTCCCCGCCATCCGCCACGGGACATTGATCGCAGACGATGGCCTCATCGACACGGGCCACACCCGCGGCCATCGCCGAAGCCGCTGCCCGGGCCGAAAGCGTCTCCTTGAAGCTGTCCGGGGCGCACACGACTCGGCCCAGACGCTCTATCCGTGGCTGAGTCTCACCTTGGTTCTTCACCGGGATTGCCCGAGTTGGATCGTCACGGCCGGCCGGTTCAGAATACACTGACAGTGCAAAGGTTTGTGCGGGCCCGCCGATGGAAGAAGTCTACTCCAATCTTCTGAGCAACTACGGTCCGTGGGCGGTGTTCGTGGCGCTGCTCCTGACCGGGATCGGTATCCCCCTTGGCGAGGACGTGGTTATCATCCCGGCCGGGATCCTGGTCGGTCACGGGAAGATCGACCTCGTTCAGACCGCTGTCGCGGCCTATGCCGGGGTCCTGCTCAGTGATTTCATGTGGTACGGGCTTTGCCGAAAGTTCGGCACGCCGCTGTTGCACAAGCGATGGTTCAAGCGGATCGTCCATCCCCGGCGATTATTGGAGGTGAAGCACGAGATCGAACGGCGCGGGGTCTGGGTCGTCGTGATGGCCCGCTTCATTCCCGGCAGCCGCACGCCGGCGATTGCAGCGTCCGGCGTCTTGCATCTGCCATTCTGGAAGTTCGCGCTGGCTGAAAGCGCAAGCTGCCTGGCGACAGTACCGCTGCAACTGGGGCTCGGCTATACGATCGCTCAGGGGTTGGGAACGCTGAAAACGGCCGATTTGGTCTTGTCACTGATTGGTGCGGTCCTGGTGATCCTAGCGTTGATGCTGGGTCTGGCATGGTGGCGTCGCCACCGCACGCATCGGAAACACGCACCGCGGGCCAAGGCCGCCTGGCTGCGACGATTTCGTCCACGTCGCCTCAGACCCCGAGCCGCCAAAAAAGCCTGACTTGAGCTGACTGGCGCTTCGGACGATCCGTCGCGAACCATATACTCTGCCGCCGGTCACCAGCCGTGCCCCGGCCGAGATCACCGTCATGCGAACAATCGTCACCGGCCAGATCGGTATGCACAAGAAGCCGTACCTCGATGCGGTGGCCGACCTTGCCGGCCGTCGCGGAGGTCGAATCGAGGTTTTTCACATCGGCAACCTGATGTACGCTGAGGCCCCGGACATCCGCGCCGGCCGAATCCTCGATCTTCCCTTAAGCCGGCTCAACGCCCTTCGCCGCGCCGTCTTCAAGGACATCATCGCCCAGACCGCCCCCGCCAATGAACATCCCAACGTAATCATCAACACGCACGCGACGTTTCGCTGGCGGCACGGACTATTCTCCGCATTCGACTTCGATCAGATCCAGCTGTTCGAGCCGGACATGTTTATCTGCCTCGTCGACAATGTGGAAACGGTCCATCATCGACTGCACGCCGAGCACGACATCGACGCCACGCTCAAGGATTGCATGGTGTGGCGCGAAGAGGAAATCCTGGCCACTGAACTGCTCGCCCAAGCCGTCGGATGCCCGCACGGGTTCTACATTCTCAGCCGCGGCCGGCAGCGCGAGACGACCGAAACGTGTCTGCGTCTTATCACGCGCCCGGATATTCCCAAGGTGTATCCAAGTTTTCCCATGAGCCACGTGATGGATATGCCCGAAATCCTGGCCAAGATCGACCAGTTCCGAGCCGGTTTGGCCGAGCATTTTATCGCCTTTGATCCCGGCGACGTGGACGAGAAACTACTGCTGGAGCGGGCGATTGCCGCCGCGCAACAGGGCCGAGACTGGGTGGAGGTCGAGCCTCACACCTTCGGCGCGCGAACCGATGACGAACCGTGTATTCGCGTGTCCGTGCGCGAAGTGCTTGATATCGCCGGCGATATCGACGGGCAGATCTACATGCGCGACTTCAAGCTCATCGATCAGTCGGACATGATCTGCTCCTACATCCCCGAGCTCCCCGGGGGTATGCCGGCCCTCTCCAGCGGCGTAGAGCGCGAACTTCAGCACGCCTTCGAGCACACCAAGGAAGTCTACATCGTGTGGAAACCGAAGAAGACGCCGTCGCCGTTCATCACCGAGACCGCAACAAAGATCTTCTCAAGCGTCGAAGAGGCGATGGGGTATTTCCACGAAAAAGGCATGGTCCCTCAGCGGGGATTATTCGAGATCTAACTTCTCTGGTCTTATGTAAGCAGGTAGCAGCGTTGATTCCATCACCGGGCGACATCATGAAGCGACGATCGACCGTCGTGAGCATTCTGCGCGGCACAAGTCTCTTCTTCGCGTTGTGGATACCTGTTCCGCTTGTCTCTTGGCTCGGCGAGGGAATCCGTGACGGTGACTTCTTCAACCTGTTTTACTATGCAGGCAGTATTACGAGAATTACAATCTTGGTCCTGATATCCGGCGCGTGCGTGCTGTTCGCCCGGCCGTTATCAAAGTGGATCGTGCCAATCGCCGAGCCTCGTTGCCCTCGATGTGATCACACGCTCAGGCATCTGGTGTCGCCGCGCTGCAGCGAATGCGGGCTTAAGCTGCCGGACGAATTGGTCCAAGATGAGCCGCCGCAGGTCGAACCGCCGCCTCGTCGATGATCGTACTATCCCCTCTATGCCTCGCTACAAACTCACCGTGGCGTACGAGGGGACTGATTTCCACGGCTGGCAGCAGCAGCACCAGCCGGGCGAGGAGCCGTTGCGCACGGTGATTTGATACCTGAACAGGTGCGAATCATCGACGCGCTTCGGGGTCAGTCGGTAGGTTGGGGTGTGCGGCACGGCGCTTGTTCGCCATATCTTGCAGCACCATCATCTGCCACGCCCACTCCAAGCGTTCCGCGACCGTCATCTGCAAGATCGGCTTGGCCAAGTGGCCATCGAACTCCGGATCAATGCCGGTCCAACTTTCAGCTTGATGATCGTTCACGTTCGATAAGCTCTCGTAGGTCTTCGATATCGCGGAGATCGGTCTTCCGAGGCGGCTGCACCTGCTGCTTCGCCGCGATCAGGTGTTCCTTCGACGAGATACGGAAGGTCAAGTCACCTGCCCGGAGGACCGTCGCTTCTCGGGCCAACTCAGTATACGCAACGGGATACTCAAGCATTACGTCAATCTGTAGCACAGTGTTCAGAGAAACAAGCGTGAATACCTTGGCGTTTTTCTTTTCGACCCATTCACGCCGCTTCTGTGGATCCAGTAGAGCTTCGATCGGTTCGGGAATCCGCGGCTGCAACCCAAATCGCTGAACCGCTTCGACGAGTCGGCCCAGATTCTGCTCGTCCATTCGCACGCAGATATCCAGGTCATTTGTAACTCGTGATATGCCGTGCATCACACAGGCGATCCCGCCGCAAACGACGAAATCGACCCCGGCCTCGACCAGCGCGGTGAGAATGCGGCCGAGCTCGCCCATTTGCGTGTCACCACCGTCGGTCATCGCTATCCGGCTTTCTCTGGTTCGTTCAACAACGATCGGTACGGACAGCTCTCTACGGACAACTCCACAGAGTTGCCATGATATCGGCCAGTTCTGTTGAGCGTGATGCAGGAAAGCTCACGCCCGGCGAACCACGCCGGCTGTCCTGATCGTACTATCCCCACCATGCCGCGCTATAAGCTCATGGTGGCGTACGAGGGGACTGATTTCCACGGTTGGCAGCAGCAGCACCAACCGGGCGAGGAGCCGTTGCGCACCGTGCAGGGCGTGCTTGAGACAGCGGTTTGTGAAGTGGTTCGTGAGCCGATTACGCTAACGGGCGCCTCCCGGACCGACGCGGGAGTCCATGCACGGGGGCAGGTCGCTGCGTTCACGTGTGACTCGGCCATCGAGCCGACGCGCCTGGCGGCGGCGGTGAACTCTCGACTACCGGAGGACATACAGGTTCGGCGGGCATCTATCGTCGATGATGATTTCTCGCCGATCAGCGATGCCGTGGCCAAGGGATACCGCTATCGCATCGCCTACGGGAATCGGGGCCGTCATCTGCCCCCACTGTTCGATCGCAGGTTGCTGTACTTCAGCGGATACCAACTTGATCCAGCCAGGATGAACGACGCCGCCCGTCATCTGATCGGCGAGCACGACTTTGCAAGTTTCACCCGGCTCAACCACGGCCGCGAAAGTACCGTGCGGACGATCCACGATTGCACGGTGACGGCTCTGACAAGACGCCGATGCCGAATCGACGTCAGCGGCGACGGGTTCCTTTACAACATGGTGCGGATCATCGCCGGGACCTTGGTCGAGGTCGGACGCGGCAAACTTGAGCCGGAGGACATTCCGAAGATACTTGCCGCCGTCGACCGCACTGCCGCCGGAACGACGCTTCCGCCGGAGGGACTATTCCTGATGTGGGTGAAGTACTGAGAGGGATGAGCCATGAGGGATGAGGGATGAGCCATGAGGGATGAGGGATGAGCCATGAGCGATAGGCCATGAGTAATGCACGATACGATGCAACAGGCGCACTTGAAGGAGAATCATTTGACCAATCAAATTGACTCGTATCGCGACCTTATCGTCTGGCAGCGAGGCATCGATCTCGTAGAGCATGTATATGGACAGACCGGTGATCTACCCAAAGATGAACGATTTGGGCTGGTGGCGCAGATGCGACGATCGGCTGTGAGTGTTCCGTCCAATATCGCGGAGGGGTGGGGGCGCGGAACGAGGAATGACTATGTTCGTTATCTCCGAACGGCACGAGGTTCGTTGTTCGAACTTTCTACACAAGCCGAAATCTGTAAGCGGCTTGGGTTCGCTGGGGATTGGACTCACATCATGGACACGGCCGACGAGGTTCGACGGATATTACAAGGACTCATTCGGTCACTCGATCAATAACTGTTTGGCGACGAACTCTCCTGGCTCATCCCTTATGGCTCATCCCTTATGGCTAATTCCCTCCGCATCATGCACATTTCCACGCGCTTGATCCTTGGCGGATCGCAAGAGAACACCGTGCTTTCTTGCGAAGGACAAGCCGGCGCGGGACATGCGGTGAGTCTGGTCTATGGCCCGATCTACGGACCGGAAGGATCATTGCTTGAGCGCGTCAAACATCACGGCGGGATCGAAACGATCGAGACGTCCAACCTCGTTCGAGACTTGTCGCCCCTACGCGACGTGCGTTGTTATTTTGATCTCAAAACGATCATTGCACAATGGAAGCCGGACGTTATCCATACCCATTCATCCAAAGCCGGTATCTTGGGGCGGCTCGCTGCATGGAAGGCGCGCGTGCCGTGTGTTGTGCATACCATCCACGGTCTGGCGTTTCATCCCTACCAGACAAAGTGGCGCAACGCGATCTACATCGCCTCGGAGCGCTTCGCCGCCCGGCGTTGCCATCGCATTATTTGTGTCGCTAATGCGATGCGCGACCAGGCCCTGACGGCGAGGATCGGACGGCGTGACCAATACGTCACGGTGTATTCCGGGATCGAGACCGAACCGTTTGTTCAGCCGAAGCACTCACCGCAGGCGATGCGCACTGAGCTCGGCTTGGCCGAGGACGATTTCGTCTTGGGAACGATCGCGCGTCTGGCCGAGCTGAAAGGGCACGACGATCTGTTGGACGCCCTTTCGCCGATGATGCACACACATCCCAATATCAAGCTCTTGTGGGTCGGCGACGGCTGGTGGCGCGATCGGCTGATGAAACGAATTCAACGTCTGGGGCTTGAGTCGCAAGTCGTCCTCACGGGCCTGGTTGAACCGCAGCGCATCCCAGCGTGCCTCGGAGCGATGAACGTGCTCGTTCATCCGAGTTACCGTGAGGGGTTGCCGCGAGCCGTTCCGCAAGCGCTGCTCAGCGGCGTGCCGGCCATTGTCTATGATGTAGATGGCGCCAAGGAAGTGTGCATCGACGGCGAAGTCGGTCGACTTGTGCCGCCGGGCGACCTGGCCACCTTACGCGATGCGGTTCAGTGGATGATGGATCATCCAAAGGAGCGCACGGCGATGGGCCGGCGCGGCCGGGAATTCTGCCGAGACCGCTTCGCCGCAGCGCGGATGGTGAAGGAACTGGAGACGATCTATGCCCAGGTGCTGGCTCAACGCGGCGACGATCGGGCTGACCCTCGTGGCAACCGCGAGCGCTAGGGTCGCGCCGTCAGCGCCGCGAGCGCTCGACCCGGCCGGCCCGCCTCCGACGCTCGGCCTGAACTCGTATGCCGGGCAATGTATCAGAACCATCCGCGAGGAACTGCTCGACCTCGCCGACCGTGAATCCGGCGCCGAGTCGTTGAGGCAGGACATCTTGAGAGCATCGATGAACGTGCGCCGCCTGGCCATCGAGTTGTTGGAACAGGGCGACCACGCCGGGGCAGACGGCAGCCTCGCCGTCGTGATCGGTTACCGTCTGTTCCGTGGCCGGGAAGAACTCGATCATGCCCTGAACGGACTCGTTCCACTCGGGCACGGCCTGGAATCGGGATCAGGGGGGGCGGATCAGGGCCTTGAGAATCGATTCGATGAAGCAACGGTAGCCCTGCGCCGTTTCAACGAACGGGCGTTGGTGCTACCCGCTGACTTGCCGGTGAGTGATCCTGCCGCGCTAGACAGGATCATCGCCTCGTTGATATCGGGATTGATTCCGGCTGTACGGCTGGCAACATTGGGCCCGATCGTAAACCACTGGATCCCGGCCGCCGCCACGACTCCCACGCCGGCCATGATCGCGGCCGGGTTGGATCAGCGACACACGTCGAGCCCGCAGAAGATCCAAACGCTTGAGCAGATCGCCGCCCGCCTGGCCACTGCACCAATCCGGCAAGATACGCGTGACGAAATAGCCGCGATCGTCACCATGCTGGAACGAGGCGAAGCCTTCGCCGAGCTGCGTCCGAGCGTTGCGGCGTACCGATCGCTGCTGTCACGGACGCTTGACTTCACTGAAACGTTCGCCGGCGCCGATTGGTTGGATCAGGCGTTCAAGGACGTACTCCAAAATCAGCTCTACGACGCAGTGGCCTTGTTCAAGGACAAACAGACGCGCGAGCGCGGCGAGGCACGGCTGGAGCGCCTGGTAACTTTGTGCACCATCATCAATCGCGCCTCGTCGCTCGCACCGCGCCGTATCGATGTGCGACCAATTGGCGCGATATTGGCGGTGCTGGTCCAAACCGCTCAAGAGCCAGGCGAAGCGGCCCCGGCGTATCCCGGAACGATCCTCGCCGTGCTGAAGCGCATGATTACCTATCGGGAGTTGGATAAGCCCCAGATTTCCAGAGAGCTGCGAATCGTTCGGCGCAAGCTCGACGATCGCTACCGCGCTGCGGAGCGGGCGCTCCTCGAACAGCTCCAGACCTTCGCCGACAATCCGGAGGCGCTGACCGACCCGGCTTTCACCACCCTGCTCACCGATCAGAAGCAATACCTGGAAGATCTTCACCGGATCGAAGAACTTCCGAACTGGATCGACACCCTGAGCCTGCTCGCCCCGCGCTCAGCGGGACTTCTCAAGGGACAGATCGAAAAGCTGAGTCGATGGCTGCTCGATCCGACGCGTCGACCCGATGCCGTGCTCGCGCTGGACCGACTGGAACAACAACTTCACCTTTTCCATCCGTTGCCGTTTGAGCGCCGTTTGCGCCGGGCGGACCGTGAGGTAATCAAGGCCACCGGCGCGCGACACGAGCAACTTGTTCAAGTCATCGACGAACGTCGGAGACAATGGGTCCAAGCCCTCGCCGACGGCGACGATGATAGTAAAGCCGCGAACCGGATGCTGTTGCTGCACCGATTGACGCAGACGCTGGCGGATGTCGTCGAGCTGCTTCGTCTGACGGGCGAAGCGCCGGCGTTGGATCGCTGGTCGGCCTGGGAATTAGGGGCGGACTCGATCGCGCGGACGGTCGCCGATCTGCCGGCTCGGCTCAAGCTCGCAACCACCGCCGCCATCGACGAAGACGACCAGTCGCTGCGATTGCAACTGGAGCGTATCGACCGCGAAGCGCCGCTGGGTAAACTCGCCGGCCGGTTGGGGCAGATTCTCGCTGAGCCGCTGGATCGTCTGCCCGACGGCGCGCAGGCGGTGCTCGGCCAATCGGTGCATCCGCCTCCGGACGACGCCTGGATGGTTTCGCGGCGCGCAGAGTTGGCGAATCTCTGCCGATACGCGCTCGAGCAGCAGCACGCCGGCTCCACCGGACAGATCGAGCTGGCCGATGCTCTCGCCATTTACGTCAATACGCTGGCTGAGGAGCTGTTGGCGGACCTCGGCGAGCCTCAGTCAACCCGACACGGTGAATCCGAGTTCGGTCAACGGTAATCCAAACTCGACGCGCTACGATCACCGGCTCCGGTTCGACCCGACGCTCCCTGAACGTTTATGATCCGACGCTATGACCAACATCCTTGTAGTCGGCCCACATCCTGACGATCAGGAGCTGGGGATGGGCGGAACGATCGCCAAGCTCACCGAGCAGGGGCACGATGTGTTGCTGCTGGACATCACCAATGGCGAGCCCACGCCGCACGGCGATCCGCAGACGCGGGCCGTCGAAGCCGCCAAGGCCGCTGAGATTCTCGGCGTGAAGCGCCGCCTCCTGGACCTGCCCAACCGCGTGCTCGAGCACAATATCGAATCACGACATTTGGTCGCCGGCGTGATTCGTGAACATCAAGCTCAGATTGTGTTCGCCCCTTATTTCCAGGACGCCCACCCCGACCACGTGGCTACGACGCGCATCGTCGAGGACGCACGATTCGATGCGAAGCTGACGAAGATCGATCTGCCCGGTGAGCCGATCTATCCCAAGTGGTTGTTCTACTACTACTGCACGCATTTGCGCTGGGTGGCTGATCCCAGTTTCCTTTTCGACATCACCGGATACGAGGACCGCAAGCGCCAGTCGATCGTGGCGTACGAGACGCAGTTCGTGATGCCCCAGAGGAACCGGCGTGTGGTCGAGTGGATCAAATCAGCCAACGAATATCTCGGCAGCCGCATCGGCGTCACGTCCGCCGAGCCGTTCTACACGAAGGAACCGCTCGGGCTGACGGGGTTGGAGTCGTTGACGATGGTGTAGGCAATCGCACACGACCCCCGTATCACCCTCGGTGCCACGGCTCGACCGCGCAGCGGAGAGCCGTGTCTTACCACCGATCAACTTCAACAGGCCCGTCAGTCGCCCCTGCGTACCACCGTGCTGAGGACCACTGCCAATCCACG
>JADFGE010000068.1 GCA_022567855.1 Planctomycetota bacterium
CGCTAACGACCCGACACTCACACCTCACACCGGCCTCGATGCCTTGATGCCACTGTCTTCGACGCGCTCGCCTCCGGCTCGCGGCTAAACAGGTCTTCCCCTCTCACCAATGCCTAATGCCTTCTTCTTCCCCCTCGATGCCTTGATGCCTTCTTCCTGATGTCGAAGCGTAGCGGAGATCCCGATTCCATCGGGGTCTGCTTCTTCCTACCCCCAATTCCCCAGCAGAATGAGCAGGTCCGCGACGCCGACGGAGCAGTCGCCGTCCAGATCGGCCGGGCAATTATTGCAGTCGTCGCACGGGCCCCAAGCCCCGAGCAGGATCAGCAGGTCCTTGACACCAACCGATCCGTCGCCATCGAGGTCGGCGTTGTTGGGGAAGGTGATCACGTTCGTGTAGATATCGGCGTCGCCGTTGGCGGTGCTGAGGTAGACCGGATAGACGCGGTTGCCGGCCGCGCTCAGGCCGAGGTAGTCGCCGATGAATTGCGCCACGCGATCCAGACCGTCGTCCTCGCTGTCCCAGGGTTCGGGGGTGAGGCGAAACTCCTGGAAGCTATCCCCGCCGTCGTTGCTGACCATGTAATACGCATCGAACATGCCGTGGACATTGTCGGAGCTGGCACTGTCGTCCTGCACGGTGTTGCGAGAATCAAGGTAGACGATGTGGATGCGACCGTGGCTATCAACCTCCAGCCACGGGAAGAACTGATCGCCCGGCGGATCGTTGTCGGCATTGATGACCACGGGCGTCGTCCACGTCGCGCCCTGATTCGTCGATTTGCAAAAATAGAGGTCAACGTTGTAGTTGCCGGCTATGACGGCAGTCGTATCGAAGTACACGGCATAGAGCGTCCCGTCATTGTGATCGACGTCGAAGTAGACCAACGGCGCGACGCGGAAGGTGCCGGGGAAGCGTGGGTTGAACGAGGCGTTCCCCCAGATATCCATACGGATAGCGATGAGATGGGTGGTGAAGTTCGCGCCGCCATCGAGGCTGCGGTGCAGGCGCATCTCAGCGCCGCCGTCCCAGTAGGCGATGTAGAGTTCGCCGTTTGGCCCCACGCGCGGCAGGAACCCTGCGCCCGCCCCCAGCGGCTGAGGAACGGTCCACGTGTCGCCCATGTCGTCGGACCAGATCACGCCCTCGTTGAAGACGACGTAGAGTCGAGTGGAATCGGGTTCATTTGGGCGCGGTCCCGCCGCCATCCAGCATTTGTCGGCCTCGGGACTGACGTGCGCCATCACCGCCGGGTTGAAGGAGCCGGAGCCGGGCTCCTTGCGGGCCACGAAGATCCCGCCGTTTTCCGCGAAGCTGATCGCGCCGGCCCACATTGCCCCGGTGCGATCGTCGTAGGCGGTCATGGCGTCGCCCTCGATGAGACTTTGGTTGATCGTGGGCGGGCGGAGGAGGAAGTCCGACCACGTCGCCCCGCCATCGAGACTCACGGCCACACCCAAACGAATCCGCTCGGTGTTGCCGGTCGATTCGCGCCAATCGTTGAAGGCGGCCACGATCTGCCCAGGATCGGTTTCGCTCACCGAAACGGAGGGTTCGTTGGCCGCCTTTACGCCACCGGCGATGTCGATACGCACCGGCAACCCGATGGAAGGCTCCTGGGCGATGGTGGGTACGGTGAGCGCCAGCGCGGCCGCCGCCAGGGTTCTTGCCCAGTTGTTGACGGGCGAACGTCGCCCCGACCAGCCGGTGGACGCACAGCGCATGAAGAGCATCTCCTGGAAAACGTGCTTCCGATCTGTCGTCCATGTCAGACAGCGCAGCCGCGAAAATGACGGGATCGGTTTATCGGAAGTGCCTGCGTTGCAAGAGGATTCGAGCGTTCGACTCGAAACGGACGATCGGGTGGTTCGACCGCGGCGGTGCACGCGGCGCATCTCCTGCGCATCACGGGCGCCCTTGCGTCTCATTGACGAATTGCAATCCGGCCACTCGCTCGGAGGAAACCAGTGTTGCCCAGGCGAAGACTTACGATTTGGACCGTATGTGGATTCACAATGCTGCTCGTTGGAAGCTGCGAACTGGCCACGGGACCGGACGTTGCGGTGGGGCCGGCGGCAAGCCCCGACGAGCTTCGTCAAGTTTTGGCGTACCGCGCCCCCGGAACCCCCGGAAGCGCGCCGCCCAGTGCAGAGTCAGCGACTACGACGCCCGGCCAGACCAACTACAAGCGAGCTCGATTCGCCGCGGCCGTCTCGGGTTTGCGATTCGACACCGGCGTGGTCGAGGTCGAGCCGTTCGATGAATACGACGCCGATGTCAGCTGGACCCGTTTTGAGGAAGCCACGGAACTGGTTGAGGCCGGTCGGGCCCTCAAGGCGATCGGCGCCTACCGGGATTCGATCCGCTGGGCCCCGGACCTCGCCGACGCCTACAACGGGCTGGGAATGACCCTACGGCTGGAGAACAAGATCAGCGAAGCGTTGGCGGCCTTGCGCACGGCGCTCCAGCTCGATCCGGCGTTTGTGGACGCTCGATTCAACTTGGCGATCACGCTCTGGATGAACGGCGAGCCCGCGGAGGCAACGCACCAGATGCAGCAGGTGGTTCGACAACAATCCGACCACGCTTTGGCGCACGAACGGCTGGCGATCTGGAGCTACTACGCGGGCGAGGCTCAAGCGGCGTGGCGGCACGTACGAGCCGCCCAAGCGCTCGACCACGCGCTCCCGCCGCAGTTCATGGCATTACTGGGATCGCGAATGCCGGAGCGGTTGCGCTAGATCTGTCTCATACCCGCAACTCAATACGGATACAGCTCAGCCCGCACGACTCCCGCGCGCACCGGGGGGTCGTGGTCCATCACTGCGCGAGCCATCGCAGGGTGCTGGGCGACCGGGAGTTCGAGCGCGATTGATGTCGCTCGCTACACTACGCCGTTATGAGCCGAAAGAACCCGAGGACGAAGAAACGCAAAGGCCAGAATAAAGCCAAAGCCAAGGGTAAGGGTCGCAGCCAGCGAACCGCCAAGACCAGCGACAAGCACGAACTGTACGAACTATCGGTGCAGGATACCGAAGCAGAATGCGATTTCATCGACCAAGTGTGGAAGGAACGGCGCAAGCGGTTTGCCAGGCGCCTGCGCGAGGACTTCTGCGGAACCGCGGCCACGTCCGTCGAATGGGTCAAACGCCGCAAGGACAACACCGCGATCGGCGTCGATATCGATCCGACCGTGTTGAAGTGGCGTGAAGCAAGGCTACCAGACCGCCTCGATCCTGAGCAGCGCAAACGGTTGACGCTTCGTCAAGGCGATGTGCGAACCGTGCGGACGCCGCGCGTCGAGTGCGTTCTGGCCATGAATTTCAGCTACTACCTGTTCAAGACGCGCGAGGCGATACGCACGTATTTCAAGCACGTGCGATCGTCGCTCGTGGATGACGGAATGTTCGTGCTGGACGCCTATGGCGGCAGCGAGTCCTTCGAGGAGCTGGAGGAGGACCGCAAGGTCAAGGGTTTCACCTACGTGTGGGATCAGCACGCCTACAACCCCATCACCGGCGACGCGGTCAATTACATCCACTTCCGATTCCCCGACGGCTCGCAGATCAAAAAGGCGTTCGAGTACGACTGGCGGCTATGGACCCTGCCGGAGCTGCAGGAGCTGCTGACCGAGGCTGGGTTCGCCAAGGTGACGGTCTATTGGGAGGGCACGGACGAAGAGACCGAGGAAGGCGACGGCGAGTTCAAGCCGACCACGGTCGGCGAGGCCTGCGAGGGCTGGATCGCCTATCTCGTAGCAGAAAAGTAGTCGGTCGGTTCATGTCGGACAAGAGGGGATTCGGGACATGCCCCATCTCAGACCGTAGCCTAGGCTGTAGCGGTACATCATCGCAGTGCTCGTGCGCTTCTGCAACCGAACAGAAGGGGCGACACCATGTCACCGATTCAGGACCCGCGATTCTCGCACGCTCACAAGAGCCAGATGCGGCAGCAGGACCGTGACGACAGCGAGCGCGCCGCCCGGATGGAATACATCAAACCGGCGGTCATGCTGCTCCTCGGCGGCGGCATCGTCGTGAGCTACCTCCTGTCGTCCAGCGGCGTTGGCGGCGCCCTTCTCTATGTCGTGGTCCTTTCGATCGAACTGATCGTCGGGGTCGCTGGTCTTTGGGCGGCGTCCGCGATCTGGCTGGGCGGGATGGGGCCCTTGGGACTGGGCATACTGCGCCTCGCTGGAATCTATGCGATGACGGACATGATCGCGCTTTTCCTCGGCGAACTGGCGTTTGTCGGCTGGTTGATTCAACTGGTCTGCTATGTGGCCATGCTCGCGTGGCTCTTCGACTTGGATCCTGCCGAGTCGATTCTTCTGGCAATACTCACGTTCGTGCTGAAGATTGTCGCCGGTTTCGCGATCGCTGTCATCTTGGCCAGCGTGATGTGATTCGTCCGACCATAGCGAACACCAGCGCCGGCAGCCGGACCGAGCACTTCAATCCGCGGCCGCCAGGTCACGCGGCGAATCGCCTACAATCCCATCCGCGCAGGAACCCGAATCCAGCAATATGTGAACGCTCGAGATGGTCCTCATGACCGGCATACTGAACCTCGCAAACATCTCGCTCCCGATCGCAACCGTGCTCGACGAGCAACTGGAGGAGGTGTCGGTGATCCTTGAGCGCCAGCTCGCCAGTGATCTCTCGGCCGTCAATACCCTGTGTCAACATATCGAGCAATATCAAGGCAAGCGGCTGCGGCCCATGCTCGTGCTGCTCTCGGGGCTGGCGGCGGGTCAAGCGCCGTGGGACGGCTCGGGCCTCACGCACAAGCATCGCGTCGTCGCCGCCGTCGTCGAGCTGATCCACCTGGCCACCCTCGTCCATGACGATGTGCTGGACGAAGCTCAGATTCGCCGGCGCGTGGTCACGCTCAATCACCTGCGCGGCAACGAGACCGCCGTCATGCTTGGCGACTATCTCATCTCCAACGCCTTTCATTTGTGCTCGTCGATCATGGAGCCGGCAATCAATTTGACGTTGGGTGAAATCACCAACACGCTCTGCGCGGGCGAACTGCTGCAACTGCATCATCGTGACGACTACGACATCGACGAGACGACGTACTTCGAGATCGTTCGGCGTAAGACCGCGTCGCTGATCGGGGAGTGCTGCCGCCTCGGGGCGATGCTGTCGAACGACGACGTGACGGTCAGCGAAGCGATGCGCCGCTTCGGCACGCAGTTGGGGATCGCGTTCCAGATCCAAGATGATCTTCTGGACATCACCGGGGATGAGAACATCGTGGGCAAGTCGTTGGGTAAGGACCTCGACGCTGGTAAACTCACGCTGCCGCTGATTCGATGTCTGGCCGTGGCCGACGAATCGCAACGGGCGGAGGTTGTAGCCTTGATTGCCAAGCGCGACGCCGATCAGCTCCGCCGCCGTCTCATCACCTGCGGATCCGTTGAAAAAACCCGTGAGCAGGCGACTCAGCTTGTCGAGGACGCAAAGACTGAACTCGGCTTTCTGGACCAAGGCCCGGCGCGGGAGCTTCTCCGGTCGCTCGCCGACGCTGTGATCTCGCGCCAGTTCTAGCTGAACTGCACCGGAGCTTGGCACGGCGCGTCGCCATGGCGCCGGCGTCGCTGGGGCGCTGATTCGTGCCCGAACAATCCGGCTCCTCAGGCGGTTGAAGGTTTGACGGTCCCGCGCGCTCGTTTCCGGCTCTGCGAAGATCGATAACCCCACGAGGAGGAAGTCATGCTCTTTGTCTCTCTAGCCTTGGCGAGCATAAGCCAGCTCGCACTCCAAGCGACGATGAACGACCAGGTGCTCGCCGGCGATACCACATTCAAGGTGACGGCGTCGATCGCGGTCCCCGACGCGCCGCATGGGATCTGCTTCTCGCCGGATGGCCGCCTTGCGTATGTAGCTTGTGCGGGCGCCGACAAGATCGCGGTGCTTGACTGCACGAGCAATACACTCGTCGGCGAGTTGGACGCCCAAGCAGTGCCGTTGGATGTGATCCTCGCGCAAAGCGGCGACGCACTTATCGCGACACAGTTTAGAATCGACGCTCTGCTGCGTGTACCGCTCGATGGGTCAGGTTCCGCGGTGCATGAGACCTTGCAGCGTGCGCCGTCGCTTTTCTCGCCCCCGACCAACGACGGCAGGCGCTTCGTAGTGTGTGAAGAGGCGAAGGTCGTTTATGAAGTAGGCCCCGACGATGCAACGCGCCGCTCGTGGACGACCGCCGACCGTCCGTACCCCGCCGACGTCACCAAGGACGGCATCCTGGTATTTGTTCCCGCCCGCGACGCCTCAGCGGTCACGGTCATCGACACGCTCAATAATCGCATCGCGGCCCGGGTTCCCGTCGCCCAGCGCCCACAGGGCGGCGCCATGACGACGGATGATGTGAATTACATCGTTGCCTGCGGCGGATCGAACGAGCTGAACTACATCAACACAGCTTCGTTTGAAGTGGTTGCGACGGTTAACGAGGGCGTCGGCCCCAGGCCCTTCGCCGTCACACTGACGCTGGACGGGCGATTCGGCATCGTGAACAACGCCGGCGGAGATACCGTCTCGATCCTCGACGTAGCGCAGAGGCGGATCGTGGGCAACCTGACCGTCGGCCGGATGCCGATCGTCGTGCGCGCCCATCCCGATGGACAGCGCATCTACGTGGCCAGCGAAGGGAACCATACCATCAGCGTCATCAACATTCAGCGCGAGCAGGAGTCTTATGCGGCCAACACAAAGACCGAGGTTGTGGTGCTCGGCATGATTCACAGCGGGCACCGCACGAGCAAACGTTATTCCCTCGACGTCGTGAAAGATCTCGTCAGGCAGATCAAACCGGACTACATCTGCGCGGAAATCCCCCCGAATCGCATCGACGCCGCGATGGGGCAATTCAGGCGCGACGGCGTGATCACGGAGTCGCGCGTGAAGGTCTTCCCGGAATACGTCGACGCCATCTTCCCATTGCTCAATGAAATGGATTTCCAGATCATTGCTACGGCCGGCTGGACAGCCGAGATGAACGACTACCGCCGGCGGCGTCTGCGCGAAATATCAAACGACCCAGCCCGCGCGTCGCAATGGCAGGAACATCAGGCCGCTACGAAGAGAATGAACGAAACAATCGCCGCTATGGATGGCGACGACAATCCGCGCGCAATCCACACCGACGAGTACGACGCGATCGTTGATGAGGGCTTGAGAGGTCCCTATAACACCTATTTCAATGATGATCTCGCCGACGGCGGCTGGGACAACATCAACGCCAAACACTACGCCCTCATTGCCAAGCACCTCGATTCCATCCGCGGCCAGGGTAAGCGCGTTCTGGTAACATTCGGCGCGGGACACAAGGGATGGTTCCTCCGAGAGCTGCGCCGGCGCGATGATGTGACCTTGCTCGAAGTCGGTCCGTTCCTGGATGAGAGTCAAGCTTCGCAATAGTTTCGTCTCGTCCGAGCAAACGAACGAGGAACGATGGTTCAAGTGCGACAACCGGTGCTGAACGAGATTCGCGCCGCTGCCGAGCGGATCAAAGAGGCCGTTATCAATGCGCCGCTTTTGCCTTTGGGGCCGACCGATGGTGATGCGACGATTCTGCTCAAGGCGGAGATTCTCCAGGCGGTGGGGTCGTTCAAGATCCGTGGGGTGTTCAATGCGGTGGCGTCGATGTCGCCGGAAACGCGCCGGCGCGGTTTGAGCACGGTCAGTGCGGGCAACACCGCGCAAGCGCTGGCGTGGACTGGTCGGTATTTCGATGTCTCCTCGCGCAGCATCATGCCGGACAATGCGCCCGCCAGCAAAATCGAAGCGGTGCGCGCTTATGGAGGCGAGCCCGTTCTCGTACCGACGGACGAAGTGTTTCGGTACTTGCGCGAGCATGGCTGGGAGAACGAGCCGTATGCGTTCATCCATCCGTGGATCAATCGCGACCTCATCATCGGCCACGGAACGATGGGGTTGGAAATCATCGCCGAATGTCCGGACGTGGACACGATCTTCGTCCCGGTGGGAGGCGGCGGGTTGATCGCCGGCGTAGGCAGTGCGGTCAAGGCGCTCAAGCCGTCGATTCGCGTCATTGCCGTCGAACCGCTTGGGTGTCCGTCGCTTCATGCCAGCCTCGAGGCGGGCCGACCGGTGTCCGTCGAGTGCGACACCATCTGCGACGGCGTGGCGGTCCCGCATATCACCGAGGAAATGTTCCCGCTGCTGCGCGACCTCGTCGATGACGCAGTGCTTGTCTCGGATGACGCGGTCAAGGCGTCGATGCGCCGGCTGGCATTCGATAACAAGATGGTCGCTGAACCATCCGGGGCGCTGGCGCTTGCCGCGGCGTTGGCGATCGGCCACGAAAAACGAGGCCTGAGCGTCTGCATCGTCACCGGCGGGAGCATCGACCCCCGGAAGCTGGTCGCGATCCTGGGGGATGTCCAGCGTGTTGAGACCTAGGGCTTGCGGCCGCGCCTGCGCGCGCCGTTCTTCGCCGAACAGGGCTTAGCTTCGGCGCGCAGAGGTAGTTCGCTGGTTGTTTCAACACACGAGACAAGGGTTCAGTTGGGCGCGGCGTAAACCATTGCCCGAGAACGCGCTAGACAAGAAGCTTCCGTTCAACCATATCTCGGAACCCGCTGCCCTCAGCGAAAGAAGTGACCAGCGATTCAGCGCCTGCTTCCCGGAGTTGGCGAGCGCCGTTACCGTCTGCAACACCAATGAACGAATACTTGCACGTCTCGGCCGCCCGCAAATCCCACACGGCGTCGCCCACATAGGTGATCGAATCGAATGTACCGACGCCGTAGGCAGAACGTGCCCGCGCCTCTGCGATTCGCATGATCCCCTCTCGCGACACCGCGTCGTCGGACGACGCGAAGATATTCTCTGCCACTTTGAGGCCGGCGTTCGCAAGTTTCATCCTGGCGCTTTCAGACCAGCCTCCCGTCGCTACGGCAAAGCAGATACTACGTTGATGGTTGATCCACTTCAGTATGTCCTGCGCGCCCGCGTTCGCTTGGCACTCGGCAGGATCGTTATCCAATGCGAAACGCAGTCGCTGCACAAAGGATGTCTTGACTACGGCAAGCTCCTCAGCGCGCGCAGGTCGTCCGAGTTGCTTGGTAATTATCTCTTGGGCGATGCCGGAGTCTGTCGTGTGACGATAGTTCGACCAGTCTGTATCGACACGCTCAATGCCGAGCACTTCGCAAAGAGCTTCGACGAAGCAGCGAGAATCGACGCCACAGCTTTGTGTGAGCGTTCCATCAATATCAAACATAACAAGGTGCATCAGACCGATCGGACCCTGCGATAAGAGACGTGGGGCCCAGGCGCCATCGCAGACGAGATGGATCGCCTGATGAATTGTGAGGCTGGAAACATTATACGGCAGCTGGCCGTGAATTAACTCATGCAGCACAAGCCCGAGTGCATAAACGTCAGTACGTGTGTCAATGGCAAGCGGGTCGCCGGCGCACTGTTCCGGGCTCATGTATTGTAATGTGCCAACAAGCTGCCCCGGCGAGGTGTTCATCGTCACGGCAAGATCAGATTCGGTGGCTTTTGCCGGCACGAACCCTTCCTTCTCGAAACGACTTGGATTGTAAGGGCAAGACCCGTGATCGTAAAGGATAAAAAGGTCATTAATGATTGATTGTCCCATCCATAAGACAAGCCAGCACAGGCAGTTACGGTCTTCGCCACAACAAATGCTCTCGCGTCGCATCAGATCATTCTCGATAAATCTCTGTCCAATCGGCGGCTTTTTCTCGCGTCTTCAAACAAAGCGATGGCGCGCGTTACGACCGGAGCTACAGAACACGTTCCGCGTTCACTTCACGTGAGGGACGTGTGAACCTTGCCCATATTCACACACAACGATGTGAGGAGATAATCATGGCGCGACGAAGACGAAGGCTTAGCGATGTGGTTCGGTTGGGAGTTGTGTGCACGGCGAAGCGCACAGAAGGCATCTCGAAGACGATGGCGGCACTCCTGGTAGCGGTGGCAGCCGGGGCTTTGACTCTGCCCGCTCATGCCGACGTCCGCAATCAACTTGGCAAGCTCCTGGCCGAGGACGGCAACATCGGCCACCAGTTCGGCGTATCGGTCGCGATCAGCGGTGAGACCGCCATCGTCGGGGCCGTATTCCACAGGGCCAACGGCACCGCCTCCGGCGCCGCCTACCTCTTCGACATCTCCGACCCCGCGAATCCCGTA